>JAAZJI010000200.1 GCA_012800465.1 Spirochaetales bacterium | reverse complement strand
GGCGGAATCGAGGATCGGCAGGCGGCAATCCGGACAGCGTCGGTCATAGAGATGTGCATGCGATCCTTCATGGATCTTCCTGTCGCACGAGGGGCAGAGAATCTTGTCGCTGATCCGGTCGCATCCGATGCAATGCATGCCCCCTATGGGGCGGAAGGTGCTACTTCGCTTTCAGTCGTTCCTGCAGCTCCTTCAGAAAGAGCAGCGCGTCGACCGGAGTGGCATGCTCGAGCGCGAAGCGTTCCAGATCCACCAGGACCTGCTCCTCGAGCTCGTTGTGCGAAGAGGGGGCATCCTCCTGTTCGCTGAAGAGATTCAGCTGGGGGGAGGAGCGGTCGTAGTCGGCGAAGTGCCGGCGCTGGAAGCCTTGGGCGTTCTTGAGGATGGCGGGGTGGATGCCCGCCATCTTGGCGACGTTCAGGCCGTAGGAGGAGTTCGCGACCCCCTCGATGACCCGCCTGAGGAAGCGGATCTCCCTTCCCTGCTCCAGCACCTCCAGGGTGAGCAGCTGAAGGTTCTGCTCGTCGGTCCGTGCCAGCTCATGGTAGTGGGTGGCGAAGAGGGTCTTGGAGCCGATTCGGATCAGCTGCTTCATCACCGCGTAGGCGATCGACATCCCGTCCTGGGTGGAGGTTCCCCGTCCCAGCTCATCGATGATGACCAGCGATCTGGAAGTGGCGGTCCTGAGGATGTGCGCCGCCTCCAGCATCTCAACGAGGAACGTCGATTCGCCCCGGGCGAGGTTGTCGCTCGCTCCCACTCGGCAGTAGAGCCGGTCGACGAGTGACAGCGTCGCCTTCGACGCGGGTACGTAGGAGCCGATCTGGGCAAGGAGGACGATGATGGCGTTCTGGCGGAGATAGGTCGATTTTCCCGCCATGTTGGGCCCGGTGATCAGGCAGAACCGCTGATGCTCCTCCCCGATCGTCAGGGGATTGGAGACGAACTCCCCGGAAGGCAGGTTGGCTTCCACGACGGGATGGCGGCCCCCTTCGACGATGAGACAATCCTCCTCGACGAACTCCGGTTTCACGAATGAGGAGATGTGGGCGCGATGGGCCAGACTCTGATAGCAATCCAAGTCGCTCAGGAAGGAGGCGATCGACAGGAGGGGCTTCCGGGCGGCGAGGGTCTCTTCGACCAGACGCTCATAGAGGGCCCGCTCGTACTTCTCCGCATCGAGGACCGCGTGCTGGATCTTCCGCTCCAGGGCGAACAGCTCGTCGCTGGTGAAGCGTTCGGCGTTCACCAGCGTCTGCTTGCGATAGAAGGTGGCGGGCATCTTCCGGCTGTGCACCTTGGTCACTTCGAGATAGTGGCCGAGGATCCGGTTGCAGCCCAGCTTGATCGTCGGAATGCCGGTGCTGGTCCTGATCCCCTCCAGATACTCCTCAAGCAGCTCCTTCCCCCCGCCTTTGGTCTTCCTCAGTCCATCCAGCTCTCCGTCGTATCCGTCGAGGATCACCTTCCCCTCCTCGAAGGGGCCCTGATGGGTCGGATCCAGGGCGCGGTCGATGTGGGTGGCCAGGGCAAGAGCCTCTTCCAGCTCGGTGTGCGACGTGGTCAGGAGATCCCGGTAGCGTTCATCGAAGAGGAGGAAGAAGCCCCTCAGCGCCTGGGCGATTCCGGTTATGTCCCTGGGCAGGTGGCGGCCCATCACCACCCTGCTGGTCAGCCGTTCAAGATCGAGGACCTGCCTGAGCTCATGGCGTACCCGCTCAAGCTCCTTACGGTCGTGGTGGAGAAGATCGACCCAGCGGTGACGGGCGAGGATCGCCTCCTTTCTCGCCAGCGGGGAAGCGACCCACTGCTTGAGCTTCCGGGTTCCCATCGAGGTGACGGTCGAGTCGATCGAAGCGAAGAGAGTATACCGGGCGGATCCGTCGGCGAGGTTGGCAAAGAGCTCGAGGGACTTTCTGGAATCCTCGTCGATCTGCAGGAACTCGTCGGAGCGGACGAGGGTCAGCGTGTCGATCTGCTTGAGGGAGGAGCGGGCGGTCTCCTGAAGGTAGAAGAGAAGCGCCCCGGCGCTGGAAAGATAGGGGGCATGGTCCTCGATGCCGAATCCCTTGAGGGTAGCGACCTCGAAGTGCTCCAGCAGCCGGTCGTACGCCTGCTTGGCGGAGAACTGATAGGGGGCAAGCTTGGTGACCATCGCGGAGGTCCGGTCGATCGTCTCCCGAAACTCCTCCAGCAGAAAATATTCATCCTCGTTGACCAGCAGTTCACGGGGTCGGATCTCTTCCAGAAGGGCGAGCAGATGAATGTACTCCGGATCGTGCTCCACCTGGCGGATGAAGAAGGTTCCCGAGCCCAGATCGGCGTAGCTGGTGACGATCGCCCCCTTACTGATCGTCACCGCCATCAGAAAGTTCACATCGTGCGCCACAAGGAAATCATCCTCGATGACCGTCGCCGGGGTCACGACCTGGACGACCTCCCGCCGGGCGAGCTTTTCCCCGGTGAGGGTCTGTTCGCAGATCGCGACCTTCTTGCCCGCATCCAGGAGCCGCTTGATGTAGTTTTTCGCCGCGTGGTAGGGAACCCCCGCCATCGGGACTCCTCCGCGGGCGGTCAGGGTGATGTTCAGGATGCGCGAAACCTCGATCGCATCGTCCTCGAACATCTCATAGAAATCACCGAGGCGGAAAAAGAGGATCGAGTCGGGATGCTGCTCTTTGATCGATCGATACTGAGCCATCATCGGCGTGTCTTTCCGCTGTTTCTTGCCCATGTCAATACAAGGTCGTCGTGATCGCGAGAATCAGTTTCAGGCCGCTGGTGTCGTTCTGCCCCCTGAAGAGGAAGTGGTTCGTATCCCAGGCGAAGACGTTGTCGATGTAGGTCGCATTCTTCACCAGGTAGAGCCCCAGCGGGAAGCCGGGAACCTTGAGCTTGATTCCGCCTCCGGCGGAGAAGTACCAGGCAAGCCGGTCCATCCTCGTCTCCTTGAGGCTCTGGCTCACCCCGCTTGCCGAGACGTAGAGTTCGGCGGAGAGCACGTTGTGCACCAGCGGCCAGGAGATGGAGAGCTGGGTGTCCCAGAGGAACGCCTGGTCGAAGACGACCGGAAAGCCCCGGGCGGTGTTCATCCCGTCGAGGTAGAGCATCTCATATCTGGTCGCCCCCATCTTCGCGTCATACCATCCCCACCCCTGCTCGCCGTCCTGGGTCTCGGGATTGTGGAACTGCGGCAGCATCGCCCCGACGGTGGTGGTCACCCCGAAGACCACGTTCGCCGGCTTCTCCTCGAGCGGGAAGCTGAAGAGGGTGAGATAGCCGCTGAGGCTGGTCGTAGTCCTCATGTAGTTGGAAAGTCCGAAGAGGATCCCCCCTGCGTAGGTGAAGGTCTCGGAGATGTAATACCCGCGACTGGTGTTTTCGATCCGGTCCCGTCCGTCCCAGGCGAAGGTGAGCGAGAGGCGGTTGGAGAATTGCCATTTTTCTCCATACTGCTTGATGAGCCACTCGTAGGGATCGTAGATGTCCTTGTCGTACTCCGCCTTGTTCAAGCCGATGGACAGCCCCACCCCGATCGAGAGCGCCCCGGGGCGGAACATGAAGGTATAGCCGGTGTTGTAGCCGAGGGAGAAGCGGAATTGGACGTATTCCATCAGCTTGTCGGCGGAGGGGTATGCCCGTCCGGCGGCCTGATACGCCTGATGGCTCTCATACCCGTTCGGATAGGTGTTCCCGCTGGTCGAGGTGGTGAAGTAGGCGCTCCCCTGGCCTCTGGTGAGGGTGTTCTCCTTCACACTCCGCTCGAACGAGAAGGTGAACCCGTTTGACCACCGGTAGGAGCGGAACCAATCATCCTGGAATGCGACCATCACCGTCTGGGCGTCGGGGCTGAGGTTGGTCGAGACCGAGAGATCCCGCCCCGTCCCGCCGAGGTTCTTGTTGGACCACTGGAGGAACCCGCTGACGGGGAACCCGTCGACGTTGCCGCCGAACGTCGCTCCGAACTGCAGATCCATCTGGTTTCCTTCCGTCACCGTGAAGACGGGGATGACCGTCCCCTCCTCCGTTCCGTTCAGGATGTCGAACTGGACATCGGTGACGATGAGGGTGTTGTAGATGTTCTGGGCGGATTTGATGAGGAGCTCCTTGGAGAAGATGTCCCCCTTCCTGAATGCCAGCTCCCGTTCGAAGACATGGGGCTTGGAGCGGGTGATCCCTTCGATCCGGACATCTTCGATGATCGCCTGCTGATTCTCCTGGACATGAAGGTGATAGGAGATCGTCTTCGCATCCTCGTCCCGGATCTCGTCGCTGCTGATCAGGTTGAAGATGTACCCGTTGTTCCAGTACAGGTCGGTGAGCGAGGCGATCTGAGCCTGAATCCGTGAGAGATCCAGGACGGAGCCCGTCTTGATCGAGATGAGGTTCTGGAACTGTTCGTCGCTGAAGACTTCGTTGCCGCTGACCTCGATGCCCCCGAAGAACCACTGGCTGCCTTCGGTAACGGGGTAGACAAGCTTGAGCCGGGTGTACTTGTCATCGTCGGAGGAGATGTCCTCGACATAGGCGGGGCCTACTTCGACATCGATGTATCCCCGGTTCTGATAGTACTGGATGATCGCCTTCTTGTCCTGCTCTTCCAGGAGGGGGTTGTAGTAGCCGGGGTTGAAGAGCGAGACGCTCTTGCTCTCCAGCTGCTTGGCGAGGGTCGCAGGAGGCAGGGATTCGACCCCCTCGAACGCGATCTCGCCGATTCGGGACTGGCTGCCCTCCTCGATCTCGAAGAGGACGGTCATGGTGTTGGTCGCCTCGTCCTCGATATAGCTCGGTTCGACCTGGGCGCTGATATATCCTTTTTCCCGATAGAGTCGTTCGATGAGCTCGCGCGAACGGATGAGGGTGTGCTCGTCGAAGAAGCTGCCCGTCTGCACCAGGGAAGCGGCAAGGAGATCCCTCGTCTTGAGCCCGCTGTTTCCTTCGATCCGGACCTCCTTCACGTAGGGCAGCTCTTCGAAGTGCATGGCGATGCTCAATTCGTTTCCGCCCTCTCCGGTCCGTTCGGCATCGGCTAGGAAGTAGTAGAAATACTCCAGCGCGTAGAGCTTCGACTGAAGCTCGTTGAAGAGCCTGTCGCTGAAGGGTTTCCGAAGGTACTCGTACTGGATGTCGAGAATCTCGCTTTCCTGCACGTTCAGCAGTCCGGTGTTCACGAAGGAGGCGATCGGCCGGCCCACATACCAAGGCTCGGCATCATCTGCGAAGATGGTCATGGCGGCAAGCGGGATCAGCAGCGCCGCCAAGAGAATTCGACGATATATGCTCTTCATAACAATGGTTCCTCTCACCCCTCTTAACGCAGCACGATGCGTTTGGTTACACTCACGCCAATCGTATCCAAAATATCGATGAACGACAACTCGTTCGGCTGGGTGAAGAGCGAGAAGGTAAGCAGGGGGTTATGCCACTCGATCGAGAGCTCGAGGTTCAGGGAAAGATCCGGAGCGAGGAAGGGATTGCGGATCCTGTTCGGTTCGGTCGCGCTCAGATGAAGCAGCGCCTGGAGGAAGAACTCCGTTCCCACGTATTTGCCCATGAAGACCACCGTGTTGTTCAGATAGCGGGCAAGAGGAGAAAAGGTCGTTCCCAGGGTGGCTCCGGGGAGCGTGTCGAGCAGGATGTTCTGGAGGATGTTGGATCTGAGGCTGAACATGTCCAACCCCAGGGACGAGCGGATCGTCTCGGTGAGGGCGTTGGTCTGGAACACGTTGATGTACCCGAGCCGTTCGGCGACGTTCGTCGCTGCCGCGGCGAGGTGCGCTACCGAATAGAGGTTGACCTGCCCATAGGCCCCGCTTGGGAGGATGCTCTGGCCCAGGATCCCGAGGATCTCGTTGGTGGATTTCGCCGGAATCGATTCGAACTGGGGGTTCAGGGCGGTGAAGCTCGCCTCCCGGAGAATCAGGAAGATCTCAACCCGGTTGCCGCTCGAATCGTAGTCGGTGAGCTTCGCCCGGAGGTTGATCTTCGGCTGGACGGAGGGCAGCCCTCCGAACGATTCGGTGTGGAGGGTAAGGGCGCCTTCGGTGATGAAGAAGTCCTTCTGGAAATAATAGATCTCACCGCTTCGAAGGGCCAGACTTCCATCCATCGTGACCTCATCGGTGAGGTGGTCATAGGTGAAGGTGAGCTTCTCCCCTTCGCTGATCGTCGCCTTGATGATCGGGCTGGTGATGTTCGGATAGAGGAACGTAACCCCCTTGTCGGTGGTGAAGTTGAAATTGGAGGAGGTAGAGTTTTCCAAGGTGTACCAGTATGGCAGACCCCGGACTCCAAGGCTCAGGATCGCGTCGCTGATGAGCAGGTCGCCGCTGATCCAGGTCTCGAACCCCTTCCCCCACAGGTTGAAGTTCCCCTCCGCCCACAGCTTGATGTCGGCATCGTAGCCGAGCATCGGAATCCACAGGTAGATGGGGTCGTCGATCGATTCGATCGTGACCTCATAATGGTCGAGACCAAGGCCATCCAGCTGGGCGCGGAGAAGCGCGGTCCCCTTGACGACGTTCCCGGTCTTCCGGTTCGTGCTGAAGAAAGGAAGATGGGGGCTGATCGCCCGGCTTCCATCGATCGAGACGCTGAGGTTCTTCAAGGAGATGATGTCGTCGTACACCCAGAAGGTCGTCATCCGGGAGGAGTCGACGCTCAGCTGGCCGTAGACTTTCGGACTCTTCATCGATCCGGTCAGAAAGACGGTCCCCTTCACCGTCCCCTCGAGGAAGGAGAAGATCGGCTTCAGGTAGGTCCGATCCAGATATGGCAGGGGGAGAACGATCTCCTCCACCTTCACGCCGAAGGATTCCGGTCTCAGGTCGGCTTCGACCTTCGCCCCGATTCCGAAGGATGGATCGAGCCGGGCGGAGAGCGTACGGGTCCGGTACTCATACGTTCCGCGGAGGAACGAGCCTTCGACGGTGAGGGTCGTCCCGTCGCTTTCAAGGAGGTGGGTCCCGCCGGTGAACCCCCCCTCGCCGAAGATCAGCGGCTCGCCGATCGTGATCGAAGCGGATCCGATCCCTTGAACAAGCGGCTTCACCCCTTCGGGGAGCATGAAGAGGTTTTCAACTTCGGGCAGCGCGACGCTCCCTTGGAATTCCAGATGGCTGAGCTGGTCGATATACGAGAGGTGCCGGACGTGTTCAAAGGTTCCCCGGATTAGCGCCTCCTCCCCCTCGATTCTGAGCAGGTCCCCGGTGAAGGTGAGCTCCTTCCAGCGGAAGAAGGAGTCATAGAGGCGGAAGCTCTGCCCTTCGGCCCCGATCTTCGTCGAGAGGGAGATCGAATCGGTGAACAGATTCGCCGACCCGGAGAGGTCGATCGTGGAGGAAAGGTCGCTCGAGCCGATGAGGGTGAGGTCCAGGTAGGCCCCTTCGAGGGCGGTTGCGAAGGATCCAAGGGAAAGACCGTCGGTCTTGATGAACGATCGGAGGCGATCCGGCGAGCCGATGATCGAGGTTTGGATGATCGGCGACCCGTCACGGAAGATCGAGAGATCGAAGGAGAACGGTCGGAGAAAGCGATGTTTCGGCAGGGAGAGCAAGGGGGATCCCTGATAGCGGGCGTCGCCGCTGTAGGTGTTGACCCGGTCGGTGAAGCGCGCGTTGCGGATGAGGAGTTCATCGGCGGAGATGCTGAGCTGGGCATCAACGCTATACACGGTGGGGCCGACGGCGAGGTTGTGGGTGGAGATCCGGTCGCTTTCGAAGAGGAAGGAGGAGTAGTCGTCGATGGTGAGGCGGGCCTTCCCGCTGATCGAGGTGTGGCTGACGGGAAGGGTGAAATGGAACGCGTCGAACGCGATCGTCACGTGCGGCATCAGCGTTCCTTGAATCTTCAGGGCCCCTTCCTGCTCGAGGTTGAACTCCAGCAGCGAGAGGTCGACGTCGAGGAGGAAGGGATAGTCCATGTCGAAGAGGTGCACCTCCCCCGCTCCATGGACGAGCCGCTGTTCCTTCAGGCTGACATCCACAAGCACTCCGAGCTCGCTGACCAGCGGGGTCGTGAAGTCGAGGGTCATGATCCGATCCGCCCTGCC
>JAAZJI010000199.1 GCA_012800465.1 Spirochaetales bacterium | reverse complement strand
GCCCATATTCCCACCACGGCAAATGTTTCCGACAAGTTCGGAATGATGATGTAGATGAGTTTCCTGAACCCGACGGCGCCATCGATTTCGGCCGCCTCGAACAGCTCCGAGGAGATTCCCTGAAGCCCGGAGAGGAAAAGAATCGTACTGAACCCGACCTTTCCCCAGATGCTGACGATGATGACCCACCACCGAGCCGTTTTGGCATCGGTAAGCCAATTATGAGCATATTTGGAGAGACCTACGCTGATCAGGAACTTGTTGAGGATTCCGAAATTGTCGGCAAGCATCCACGTGAACAGCAGACAGATCAGGGAGGCGGGAACGACGATCGGCATGAAGATCGATGTCCGATAGAACCAGCTTCTCTTCTTTTTGTAGAACAGAAGCAGCGCGAAGGCCAGCGAAAGCACGATCAGCAGGGTAAACATGATCACGGTGAACACCAGGGTGTTCGACAGGGCGCGCACGAACTGGATATCCTTGGTCGTGGCGAGAAAATTGCCCAATCCGTTGAACTTCGGTCGTTTGTCAAACGCGAAATTATAGTCACAGAAACTGAGAATCGCCGTATATGTGATCGGATAAACGACGAAGAGAAACAGAACGAGGACCGTTGGAAGCACGAACAGCATCCCCCACAGCTCCTTTTCCCTCTTTCTTCCCCTTAGAGTGTTTTGCATACCTATTCATCCCACCCTTTTCAAGCGGCCGGCAGGCATGCGCCCGCCAGCCTTGAATCACATGCGAAAACCTATTTTTTCAGCGAATCGGAGAGCGCCGTCATCTTGTCGACGATATCGCGAGCCGATGTCTTCGGATCGACCAGACCTTCCTGGAAGATGACGTTCAGGCCGGTGAGCCATTTGGCCTGATCCTGCCACTGAGGAATCCTTACGCCGTTCTGCATGGAATCGCTGAGCTTCTTCCACATCGGAGTCTCATCCAACGCCTTGTTGAAGTGTTCCTTGATGACGGACATTTTGCCGAACTTGGTGAAGGTGTTGACCTGCACATACTCGCTGTACACCCCTTCCTTGATGAACTGCATCGCAAGGTCGGCGTTCTTCGATGCTTTGGGGATCGCCATCTGGCAGCCGAACGCGAAGGTCCCCTTTCCGCCGGGAATCGGGGCGAGAGAAAGATTCTCAAGCCCGATCGTGGGGATCGCTTCCATCCATCGTCCCGCCGCCTCGTAGACCATCGCGATCTGGCCGGCCTTGAAGCCGTTCCGTCCGCCTGCGTTGTCGACGAAGGTCGAAGTGGAGATGTAGCCGTTCTGAACTCCCTTCTGCCACAGATCGACCATATGGACGAATTCGGGGAAGTCGAAGTCATATGTATATCCATCGGGTTTGGTTATATGGCCTTTTTGAGCGACGATCGCACCACCGAGGATTCCGGTCAGGTTGTTTCCGAACTGGATTGAAGACCCTACCTGCGTGACGACTCCGCCTGCATCCTTCTTGGTGAGTTTCTCCGAGAACTTGTAGAAGTCGTCCCAGGTCTTCATGGGAAGCGGCTCGCCGTTCGCATCGACCAGACCCGCCTCCTTGAACATCTTCTTGTTCAGGGATATTCCATAGACTTCGTAGATCGCCGGAACGCACACTTGGACTCCTTCATAGACTCCGGTTTCCAGGGCACCGGGCTGGTACTTGGATTTGGGGAAGTCCTTGAAGAAGTTGAGTTCCTTGTCGAAGTCATAGATGAGGCCTTGGGCAAGGTAGGTCTTTGCCATGTACCCGCCGTCAAGGAACACAAGGTCGGTCTCGGTATTCCCCTTCGACCAGTCGATGACGTAGTTGGCCAATACGTTCTGGTCGGCCAGCGTGATGATTTCGACATCGACGTCAGGGTGGTTCTTTT
>JAAZJI010000198.1 GCA_012800465.1 Spirochaetales bacterium | reverse complement strand
TTCACCGGATCGAACGACAGCGCTCTTGAACTGGCGCACCGCGGCCTTCCGACGACCATCGGCTTCGCCTCCCCCAAAGGGACGAGGAATTCGTTCGTCCTGGACACGGAGTCCCGAAACAGGGAGGGAGGGGAGGCGTACCGGATGACCCGGGACCTCATCGAGGACCTTGATATCGACTCCTACGACATCGTCTTGAAAAAAATCGATTCGACCCTTCGGGGGAATATCCTGGAAGAGATCCGGGCGATCGACGAGAAGATGGAAAGCGACCTGATCCTCGTCGCTCCGGCGTTCATACAGATGGGGCGGACCTGCAGGGGAGGGACCGTGTTCGTCGACTCGGTGAAGCTGCTTGATACGGAGTTCGCCCACGATCCGCTCAAACCCGTCACCGAGGACAATCTCCTCACCCTCTTCTCATCCGAGTATCCGACGGTCCACCTTCCGGTGGAGGACATTCGGAACAAGAGATTCCCCCAGCTCGGGGAGAAACGGGTCGTCGTCTGCGACGCCGAGGAGGAAGCCGACCTTCTTGCGACCGTCACGTGGGCGGGAAGCCTCGGCGGGCGGATTCTGTATGTCGGCAGCGCCGGATTGGCCGGAGCACTGATCCGGTATGATCGCCCGAAGCAGCCATCTCTTGCAATCATTGCAAGCTTGAGCAAAGCAAGCAGGACACAGCTTGAATATGCCGGAAGCCGAGGTGTCGCCATCCTTGCGCTGGATGTGCTTTCAATCCTCAAAGGGGGAGACTTTGCTCCAATCATCGATCAGGGGGTGCACATTCTCAAAGGAGGAGAGGATCTGGTCCTCACCCTCACTTCAGCCCTTGACCGTTCCGTATTCCGACAATCGATCGAAGTGGGAAAAGCGCTGGGTCTGGCCGACGGTGCGGTCGGGGCGCTGATCAAGGACCGCCTCTCGGAGATATCGCTTGAGATCATCGGGAAAAGCGGGGTGAGAAACCTCTTACTCAGCGGAGGCGAGACCGCCTACGGACTGATGAGGTTGCTGGGAATCGAAGAAGTGGAGATCATCGGAGAGGTGGATATCGGCATCCCCATCACCCTCGTGCCCGAGGGGCCCCATCAGGGGATGAGAATCGTCACGAAGGCGGGCGGTTTCGGAAAGGAGGACGCCCTGACCTATGGCTTGAGGCGTTTGGAGGAAGGGCAGCCATGAAGATCTTTGGCATCACCTTGGGCGATCCCTGCGGGATCGGCATCGAAGTCACGTTGAAAGCGCTGCTGAAGGAACCCTCCTACCGGCGGGAGGCGCTCCTGTTCGGACCCCTTTCGGTCCTCGAGTACTACAACAAGCGGCTTGAAGCGAAGTTCACCTTCAACGTGATCGAAACGATCGGGGAGTTCAGGGAGGGGATGATCAACGTCGTGGATCCCCATCCGGTCAAGCTTGAGGACGTCCCTATCGGAACGGTGAGCGCATTGGGCGGGGAAGTCGCCTTCCAGGCGATTCTCACGGCGATCGGGTTCGCCCGGCGAAAGGAGATCACCGGGGTGGTCACCGCGCCTTTGAACAAGGAGGCCCTCCATCTGGCCGGTCATCGCTATGCCGGGCATACGGAGATCTTCGCCCACTACACCACAGGGGAGTCCTACGCGATGCTCCTTTCCAGCCCCAAGCTGACGGTGATCCATGTCTCGACCCACCAGAGCCTGAGAAGCGCATGCGACGCGGTCACGAAGAAGCGTGTCCTGGAGGTGATCCGACTTGGCGGGGAAACGATGAGGAAGTTCGGATATCCCAACCCCAGGATCGCCGTGGCCGGCCTCAATCCCCATGCGGGGGAGAACGGGCTCTTCGGCGATGAGGAGATCCGAGAGATCGTTCCGGCGATCGAGGCGGCGAAACGGGAAGGATACGACGTTACCGGTCCGGTCGCCCCGGACACCGTGTTTCTCCGGGCACTCAAGGGGGATTGGGATATCGTGGTGGTGATGTACCACGACCAGGGCCACATCCCCCTCAAGCTCCTCGCCTTCGACGACGGGGTGAACATCACCGTCGGTCTGGACGTGGTGCGGACCAGCGTGGACCACGGCACCGCGTTCGACATCGCCGACAAGCTGATCGCCAGCGAGCAGAGCATGCTGAGGGCGATCGAACTGGGAAAGAAGCTCTAGAGACAACGAAGAGAAGAGAACCGGGAAGATACAGGAAGCGGGAAGGAAACGAATCAGGGGGCCGTCCGGCCCCCTTGTCATAGACGATCAACGTACATACGGAATCGCGTATGGACCGTCGCTGAGGTAGAGGATCGACAGGTCGCGTGTTCCTTCGCGCCGTTGGATATCCTCGATCGCCGCCTGGACGACGCTTGAGAAATCCCGCTTTTCGGTGAGCCGGGCGGCATTGATGCCGGGAAGACCCGCATCGTTTCCCGCCTCGATCTGGGGAGCATAGTGGTAGTAGTGGTCCAGCGGAATCTTGTCGAACGCCGCGGCCCACTTCTGCACCTGCCACTGGTCGGGGGTGAAGGGCCAGTCCGGGGAGTGGAGCAGCTTCACCAGCGCCTTCGATCCATGGTTCGCCAGGATCGCCAGGACCGTCTTGTAGTTCACCGATCCGACAATGTCTTTCTTGTCGGTGTAGTTTGCGATGCTGATGAGATATCCGTCCTTCTTCATCGCGCCGATCGCGGCGAACGCCGCCTTGGCGCTCTGATAGTGGTTGATCCCGACGAACCCCGCATGGGTCACGACGATGTCGGCTTCAGCGGCAATGGGAATTTTTGCATACCCGCGAATCATTTCAAAAGCGGCCAGGTGGGCGGCTTCCATGTCGCCGGCGTAGACGCCGGTGATCTTGAACTCATGGTCCAGCGTAACATTCACGATGAAGTCCGATCCCGCCATTTTTGCAAAGGCGAGGGACTCCTCGTGGACCGGGTTCCCTTCCAGAAGAAGGTCGCGGGAATCGGGATGCCCCATCATCGGGGCTCCGTGGAAGAGGAACGTTCCCATCTCGCTGATCAGGCCGGGACAGATCGATTTCCTGCCTCCGCTCACTCCCGCCATGAAGTGGCTTTCCACCAGACCGGTGAGGATCTTCAGGTCGCTTTGCACGTAGAGGGAATTGATCCATACCTCGCTTCCCCGCTCGGTCTTTCCGAGGTAGGTCAAGCCATCATCATCCAGGCAGTCATGATTGACCACCTTGACCCCCTGTTCGTAGACCATGGGGTCGATGATCGCTTCCAGCTCCTCGTCGGTCATCGGTCGGTGGGTTCCCGTCGAGACGAGGGCGGTGATGTTGTCCGCCTTGAATCCGGCATCAAAGAGCACTTGAATGATCGGTGTCAAAATATTTCCTTCACCCTTATAGGGGACGGGACGGGTGTTGTCGCTGATGACGATGACGGCGCTCGCATCTTCGTTGGCGGCCAGTTTCTTCTTGGCGATCGCCGCCAGGCTTTCGCTTTCGATCGGATTGTTGAGCGCATCCATGATCGCCCGGTCGGCGTTCCGGAGAGCCGGTGGAGCTTTCATGGCATACACGACCGTCGTATCGGGAAGAATCAGATCCTTTCCGGCGGGATCTATCGGGTTGATCACGTTCATAAGCACCTCCTTGACGAGTCGAAGAAGGCGAGCATCCGCCCGCCTTCTTCAGAGTATACTCGCGTTTCAGACGAGTTCCTAGAGCTGTCCACCGAGATCCTCGATCTTTCCCCCGACCTCGGCGATCGGTCGGGTCACAAGGCCGCGCTTGAGCTCGTACTTGTAGAAGAAGTCGACGAGGAAGGGGACCAGGATCGCCGTCACGACGATCGAAGCGGCAACCTGGATCGTCGCCTTGTCGACATAGGGGGCCCATGCGGGGTCCACGAGGGCGATCGCCGCGGGGGTCGCCAAAGCGTTTCCCGCCGTGGTTCCGACTCCGGCGCCGACGGCGCTGGTGACCCGCATCCGCTTGGGGATCAGGAGCCGGTAGACGAAGTAGGAGGGCACTCCGGTGATCAGCAGGGTCAGAAGACCGAGAAGAATGCCGGGCAATCCCGCCTGCCCGAGGGTCTGCAGGCTCAGTCCCGCCCCAAGGGGGAAGGAGAAGGTGAAGATCGCGATGAACATTCCGGGTTTCAGGAATTCGCGGAACTTTTCATCCAGGTTGCCCAGGATCATGCCGACGATGATCGGAACGATGACGGCGATCAGGGCGACGATCGGGATGTTCGCGACACCTGCGATCCCCATGAACATCATCTCGAAGAACGGTCCGTCGTTGGACGAGATGATCGCGATCGCTCCGACGTCGGATTCATCCCCGTACTTCGAGGCGAGCGCGGTATAGAGTCCTCCGTTGGAGTTGGACATCGCGCTGATCATCGCAAGCGGGGTGACGCCGAGGAACGCAGCCTGGGGACCGGCTACTTTGGCGAAGATGACACCGAGAAAGACGCCGAAAAGCACTTTGCTCGTGTTGAGGACCACGCCCTTGTACACCGCGACTCCGGCGGTCTTCAGGTTGATCTGGGCTCCGCTGCAGAGGAAGAGCAATGCGATCAGGGTCAACGCGCCGTTCTTGAAGAAGGCGGTCGTGAAACTGCCGATGTTCAGGACCTCGGGGAAGAACGTGTTGGTAAGAACGCCCAAGACCAGCGGAACGACCATCAATCCACCCGGGATCTTGTTGATCGTGTCGAGAATTGGAACCTTGCCCATCTTCATGGCACACCTCCTTGGATGTTGAATATGTATATTTATACAATAGCACATCATTCCGGATTGTCCATGGAATTCATGGTGTAACCCTTGGAACGGGCGATTGTTTTCTGTATGGAGGGAGCATGAAACGGGTGTTGACGGTTCTCATTCTCGCAGTGTCCGCACTGGGCATCGGTGCCGCTTCGTTGGAAGAGGCGTTCTCCTATGCGCTTCCGGTGGATTTCTACATCGGCCAGATCGTCGAACCTGCAAAAAACAGCATCGAGGAACAGAGTCTCGAGGCGTTGAAGGAACCCTATACGCCAGCCTGGGTCGAGACCTACATCCCCGAGGGGATGCGGCAGGGGTTCGTCCATTCCTACGACCACCTTCTTTCCAGACACCTTCCTTCCGAAGAGCTGCAGATCGGCAAGCCGGTGAAGATCGGCGCCCTCGTCGAGATTCCTTTCCGAATCTTTTCCCCCAAGCCGCTTGTGGGCCTGCTCGTCTGGGTGGAAAGCGACGATGGCGATCCCTTCCTGCTTTCCCTGTCGATCGCGGAATAGAACGACTCCGACACCCGTCCTTCGATGACCCATGACGCTTGCCTTGCGAATCCGGTCCGAATTGGGTATCTTTAAAGAGTGCCACGCACAAAGCAAGAAATAGGAGAATACGACAATGCGAACACAGTTGGAGCGCTTTCATAAACGAGCTCGTCTCTCTGTCCTGGGTGCCGGGATCCTCATCCTTCTCTTTGCTCTGTTTGTCCCCAATGTAACGGCCAAAGTGATCCTGATCGTCCTCACGATCATCGCATTCGCTGTTCTGGTCGTTGTCCAGTGGTTGAGAAAAGACGACGTTTCATCCAAACAAGACGATGCAAGGCAAGCGGCAATAGCATTAGCCGAAAAACAAAAAGCCGAAGAGGCCAAGAAGGCTGAAGAAGCCAAGAAGGTCGAAGAAGCGAAGAAAGCTGAAGAAGTCAGAAAGGCTGATGCAGCCAAAAAACCGGATGACGGCATCACCACCCGGACCGGCCGATCCTGCGTGGAGGCGGGGACGTACCACTGCTTGGACCACCCCGACCGGACCGTCGAGATGGTCGAAGGAAAGCGGTTTCCGCCGTGTCGCGGAGACGGAAGAGGACACTCGGCGGTCTGGGTTCTCTCCAAGTGACTTGATTGGTCATGATGCACCCCCTCAAGAGCGAGGGGGTGTTTGATGGTTCACGCGGTACTGCGCTTTCTCCTGAACTGGATCAGGAGAACGACGATCAGGATGGAAAAACCGATCGCGTCCTGAATCGGATCCGCCGTGATGAGGAGCAGCGCACCTCCGAAGGCGATGATCCGTTCAATCCACTTCATTTCCGTGAGGGCAAATCCTTCCGTGGCCATGCCGATCATCGTCACCCCGATGATCGCGGTGATCGTGACCCTCAGGGCGATAAGCGCCGTCGTGTCAAGAAGAAGCAGGGCTGTGTTGTACACGAAGATGTAGGGAACGATGAAGCCCGCCAAGGAGAGCCGGACCGACTGCAGGCCGGTCTTCATCGGATCGCCGCCGCTTATTCCCGCCGCGGCGAAGGATGCCAGCGCGACCGGAGGGGTGATGTTGGCGAACATCGCGAAATAGAAGACGAACAGGTGCGCCGCCAAAGCCGGAATGCCGAGCTTGATCAACGCGGGAGCGGCCATGCTCGCGGTGATGAGATAGGCGGGAATGGAAGGCAGGCCCATACCCAGAACCATGCAAGTCACCATCG
>JAAZJI010000197.1 GCA_012800465.1 Spirochaetales bacterium | reverse complement strand
GCGATCGAGGAAGCGCTCTCCCTGCAACCCGGCTATCCGATCATGGTCCATTCGCTCGTCCTCTCAATCCTTGTTTCCATGGGGCGCAGCATGGGCTACACCTCATCAACCCTCCAATCAAAAAGTGTCAGCCGGATGGACCTGATCGCCGGCTATGTCGAAGACAACCTCTACCAGCAGATCACTCCCGCCGACATCGCGGCGTATCTCAATCTGAGTGAGAAGCAGGTGAGCCGGATCGTCCTCTCCTCCGAAGGCATTTCCACCAAACGGTTCATCACGCTTGCAAAGATCGGAGAAGCCAAGACCCTGTTGGCCGAGTCGGATATGTCCCTTGGTGAAATCGCTCGATCTTTGGGGTTCGCCACGGCGAGCTACTTCAACACCGTGTTCCGCAACGTCGAAGGAACGACACCCGGAGCATTCCGCGCGCAACGGTAAAAGACTTCTTCCCATATGATATATCATGTCTAAAAATTTATAAACAAAAATTCTTTAAATCAAGGTTAAACGCTTGTAAATACGAGATTTTTAAGAAAATAGTCAAAAACTGAATGGAATTAGTATGTCCAAAAATTGTAATCCATGATACACTTCCGACAGGTAGTGTGAAAACGTTATTACAAGAGGATTCCGAATGCGTGGATTGCTTCCGAAACGAATCAGCTCCTTCAAGACGTTCTACTTCATGTTCATTCCGGTAGTGCTCTACTTCCTCGTGTTCACCTACTATCCCTTCCTCCTTGGCCTGGTGATGAGCTTTCAGGAAAATCGCCTCATCGGCGCCCGACCCTTCGTCGGATTGACGAACTATCGCTTCATCGTGAAGGATCCCGCCTTCATCGCGGCGATCGGGAACTCCCTGATCATCGGGCTTTGGGACATGGTGCTGTATTTCGCCTTCTCCCTTGCCCTGGCGTTGATCCTGAACGAGGTGCGGCAGCGCACGCTGAAACAATCGATCCAGACGATCGCCTATATCCCGTATCTGTTCAGCTGGTCCGTCATCGGAGGGGTCTGGGCCCTGATCTTCGATCTTAAGGGGCTGGTCAACAAGCTGATCGGCCTGTTCGGGGTCGATCCGATCTTCTTTCTGGCCACCCCCGATTACGCCCGACCTTTGATCATCGCGATGGGAGTGTGGCGGTCGATGGGGTATTTCGCGCTGCTTTTCACCGTTTCGATCATGAATATCGACAAGCAGCTCTTCGAGGCGGCCCGGATCGACGGCGCCTCCCGGATGATGCAGATCCGGAAGATCATCCTTCCCGCCTTGGTTCCGACGATGAAGACGATCGTCGTGCTGCTCTCCATCGGCGTTCTGACCCACTTCGACGAGATCTACGTGATGGTGAACCCGGCGAATCGGCGCCTGATCTCGACGCTGCTGCTCTATGTCTATGAAACGGGAATCTTGAACTTCAAGACGGGAACGGCGTCGGCGGGGGCGATGCTGGTCATGATCGGAACCCTCGTGGTGACCATTTCGATGCGCCGAATCATCGGATATGACAAGGATGAGTAGCATGAGATCCCGCCTTCGATTCCACGATCCCCTGCCTCGCCCGATCCGGCTGATCAATGCCCTCATCCTCGTCGTGGTCGTCATCCTGATGGGAATCCCGATGGTCAACGTGCTGGCGGTGTCCTTTTCGACGGTCGCCAAGAGCGATTCGCCCGGTCTCGTGCTGTTTCCCGCTCCTCCGACGCTGGAGGGATATCGGTTCATCTGGAAAAACGCCAATCTTGCCCAACCGTTCTACAACACCCTCTTCGTATCGGTGACAGGCACCGCGCTTCACGTGCTGATGACCGCTCTCGCCGCCTATATCCTCGCCCAGCCGAATCTTCCCTTC
>JAAZJI010000196.1 GCA_012800465.1 Spirochaetales bacterium | reverse complement strand
TCTTTAAAAAATCGATTGAAAACCGACCCGAGGAGAGCGAGTACGTCTTCTATGACGGACCTCCCTTCGCCACCGGTCTTCCGCACTTCGGCCACATCGTGCCCGGAACGATCAAGGACACGATTCCCCGATACCAGACGATGAAGGGACGGCGGGTGAATCGCCGCTTCGGATGGGATTGTCACGGCCTTCCGGTCGAATACGAGATCGAGAAGAGCGAGGGGATCAGCGGGTATTCGGCGATCGTCGAGTTCGGCGTGGCCAGGTTCAACGAGATGTGCCGCTCGATCGTGCTGCGCTACACCAGGGAGTGGGAGACGACGATCAAGCGGACCGGTCGCTGGGTCGACTGGGAGGACAGCTATCGGACGATGGACCTCTCCTACATGGAATCGATCTGGTGGGTGTACAAGACGCTCTACGAAAAAGGGTTGATCTACGAAGGATACAATATTCTTCCCTACAGTCCGAAGCTTGCCAGCCCGCTCTCGAACTTCGAGGTGAACCTCGGCGGATACCAGGATGTCGAAGACCCCGCGCTGACCGTCCGCTTCAAGGTGGACGGAGAGGAAAACACCTATTTCCTCGCCTGGACAACGACCCCCTGGACGCTGCCTTCCAACCTCGCCCTCGCGTTCGGGCCGGAGATCGAGTACGTGAAGGTTCTCGATCGACGGGACGGCAACCATTACATCCTCGGAAAGGAGCGACTTTCCCATTACTACCCGGATGAGGAGATGTACGAGGTTGTCGATACCCAAAGGGGTTCCTTCTACGAGGGCCTGCGCTACGAGCCGCTCTTTCCGTACTTCGCCGACGAGAAGGAGAAGAGCGGGGCGTTCGTTACCGTCCTTGGCGATTACGTGACGACGGAGGACGGATCGGGAATCGTCCACACCGCCCCGGGGTTCGGCGAGGACGACTACCGGGTGCTGAAGGGGACCGGAATCCCCACGATCTGCCCGATCGACCTGGAGTGCAATTTCACCGAGGAGGTCTCCGACTATGCGGGGCGGTTCGTCAAGGATTGCGATGAGGACATCATCGAATACCTGAAGAAGCACGACCTCCTCTTCCTCGAAGAGAGGATCGTCCACCCGTATCCCTTCTGCTACCGGACCAAGATGCCGCTGATCTATCGGGCGATGAGCAGCTGGTTCGTCGACATCGAAAGGATCAAGCCGCACATGCTCGAAGCGAACGAGCAGATCTACTGGATGCCGGAGCACCTCAAGCACGGTCGCTTCGGCAAGTGGCTCGAAGGGGCCCACGACTGGTCGATCAGCCGCAACCGCTTCTGGGGCAATCCGATCCCGGTGTGGAAGAGCGATGACGGAAACCACATCGAGGTGATCGGCAGCCTCGAGGAGCTGGAGGCGAAGTGCGGCCGGAAGGTGACCGATCTGCACAAGCACTTCGTGGACGATCTCACCTGGCCGAGTCCCGACGGGAAGTCGACGATGCGCCGGATTCCCGATGTCCTGGACTGCTGGTTCGAATCCGGATCGATGCCCTATGCCCAGCTGCACTATCCCTTCGAGAACCGGGAATTCTTTGAAAAGCACTTTCCCGCCGACTTCATCTGCGAAGGGTTGGACCAGACCCGCGGCTGGTTCTACACCCTCACTGTCCTGGCGGCCGGATTGTATGAAAAACCCGCGTTCTACAACAACATCACCAACGGGATCGTCCTGAACGCCGATGGGAAGAAGATGAGCAAGAGCGAGCGGAACTATACCGATCCGATGGACCTGATCAATCAGTATGGTGCGGATGCGCTCCGCTTCGCGCTGATGAACAGCGCGGTGGTTAGGGCGGAAGACCTGAAGTTCAGCGAGGATGCGGTCAAGGATGTCCTCAAAGGGCTTCTGCTTCCGCTCTGGAACGCGTACTCCTTCTTCGTGACCTATGCGAACATCGACTCCTACGAACCGTCCGCAACGAACCATGCCCAGCTGAAGAATCCGATGGACCGGTGGATCGTCAGCGCGACCGCCCGGCTGGTGGAAAACGCCACCGCCGCGTTCGACGCGTACGACATCCAGAAGGCGTGCTCCTATTTCATCCCTTTCCTCGATGACCTGAACAACTGGTATATCCGCCGCAGCCGGCGCCGCTTCTGGAAAGGGGAGAACGACGAGGACAAGAAGCAGGCGTATGACACGCTCTACCACGCCCTGATGACCTTCATCAAGGTCGCCGCTCCGGTGATCCCCTTCACCGTCGAGGAGATCTACCGGAATCTCCGGTCCGAAGAGATGGTCGAGTCGATCCACCTCTGCGACTACCCGGTGTACCGGGAAGAGGAGCGGGACTTCACCCTAGAGGAACAGATGGCGCTCACTCAGAAGGCGATCACCCTCGGCCGGGCGCTGAGGGCCAGTCATACCCTGAAGATCCGCCAGCCGCTCTCCAGACTCTTCCTCGTCGACCGTGACGAGCATGAGCGGGAAGTGCTCGCTTCGATGCGTGAGAGCATCGCCGAGGAGCTGAACGTGAAGAGCGTCTCGATCGAAGCGGATGAGACGGCCCTCGTCACCTATGCGGCGAAAGCCAACTTCAAGCTGCTGGGCGGGAAGCTCGGCAAGGACATGAAGGAGGTGGCGGCCCTGATCCAAGCGCTCGATTCCAAGACGATCGCCCGCATTCTCGACGGGGAGGTCCACCCGCTCGTCTACTCCAACGGTACGATCGACCTGGGCGTCGAGGAGATCATCGTCCAGCGAAGCGAGATCGAAGGGGTGAAGGTGATCAACGACGGCACGCTCACCGTCGGTTTCGACACCACGATGACCGACGAGCTGCTCGATGAAGGGCTGATGCGGGATCTGATCCGGGCGATCCAGAACCTTCGGAAGGAGAGCGGGTTCGAGGTCACCGACCGGATCACGATCACCTTCGACGGCGATGAGAAGATCCGCGAGGTCTTCGAGAAGTTCGAGGCGACCATCGGCGATGAGACGCTTGCCGATGGCATCACCATGAAACCGCTTGGCGGAGATGCGCTTCTGCTTCAGGAGCGGGAAGTCCGCCTGGAGCTCAAGAAGGTGTAAGATGAAGAGAACGACCCATATCGCGATCCTGACTCTGGTCGTGGCGGTACTCCTTGGAGGCTGCGCCACCACGCCGGTACGAAAGCGTCCGACGTTCACGATCGGGGAGCTGCCGACGGACCGGACGATTCTTGTAACGACCGGCGATCCGGCGATCATCCGGACGGTTCTTCCCGATTTTTCGGATCGGAGCGAACGGATCAGCGTCGTCATCGAACCCGAGACCGATGCGTACCCCCTGGACCTGAAGGAGAGCCGGATCTACGGGGTGATGGAGACGAGCTACTCGAAGGTCGCGATGAATACCGCGCTCATGTGGTCTCCGAAAACGGAAAAAGACGTGCACGAGGATCCTTCCTACTTCCGGATGAAGGAAGGAGGTTCGGAGCTCTACGCACCGCGAAACGGGAAGCTCCTCTTCACCCTCGGGGAGTATCCCGTCGCCTATGAGCGGCTTTCGGACGGAGAGGGGGGACGGGTTCCCGCCGAGGGCGTCGAAAGGATGAAGGAAAGCGCCATAGCCCTCTACGCCGAGCGCCCCGGAACCTTCTTCGACCTGAATCTCGGCCTCAACGAGGAGGTGGTCCGCCAGAGCGAATCGATTCTTCTCCTCTTTGATCGGGTTGAAGAAGATGGGTATGTCCTGCATGCGTTCATCACGATGGGTGACGAGAAGAAGGCGAAGACCCTTTCCCAGATGGTCCGCAGCGGCTACATCGCGAACTTGAAAAAAGCGAACCGGAAATATGTCATCGCCGAACTGATGAAGATGTTCCTCCTGGATGGTCAGCTTGTGACGATCAAGGGGATAGAGCTAACGGAAGAAGAGCTTTCCAGGATCCTTGCGGGTCTGGATGGCCTGATCTAGAGGAGTCCGCTCATGCCGTCTTATGAGTACAGATGTCGCCTCTGCAAGGCGACGGTAGAGCTGGTGCAGCCGATCGGCAAGCGCCAGGTGCCCGAGGTGTGTCCTTCCTGCAACATGAAGCACACGCTGGTCAGAGTGAATATCCCCACCTCGACCAAAGAGGACGAGGAGGAGAAGAAATGACCAAACGGAAGAGGATCCTCACCGGGGACCGGACCACGGGGAAGTTGCACCTTGGCCACTACGTCGGCTCCTTGAAGAGCCGGGTGGAGCTGCAGGACGAGTATGAGACGTTCATCCTCCTTGCCGATGTCCAGGCGCTCACCACCCACTTCAACGAGCCGGAACTGATCAGCACCTCGATTCTCGATGTCGCGATGGACAACCTCTCGGTTGGGCTCGACCCGGAGAAGGTCACGTTCGTCCAGCAATCACAGATCACCTCGATCGCCGAACTGACGGTCTTCTACTCGATGATCGTCTCGGTGAACCAGCTGCGGCACAACCCCACGATCAAGACGGAAGCGGCCAACTACGGATACGAGGACCTCTCCTATGGATTCCTGGGGTACCCGGTCAGCCAGACCGCCGATATCTCCTTCATCAACGCGGACCTGGTTCCCGTCGGCGAGGACCAGATCCCCCATATCGAGCTCACCCGGAAGATCATCCGGAAGTTCAACAAGCTCTACGGCACGAAGATCACCGTTCCCCGGGCGAAGCTCAGCGACGTGGGGCGGTTGGCGGGTCTTGACGGCAATGCGAAGATGGGCAAGTCGATGGGCAATGCGATCTACCTCTCCGATCCCCCCGAGGTCGTCTGGCAGCACGTCCGCAAGGCGGTGACCGACACCTCCCGGGTCCACGCCCATATGGAAGGGCATCCTCAGGTGTGCAACGTCTTCAAGTACCACCAGGCCTTCAATCCACAAGAGGCGGATGAGATCTGCAAAGGATGTACCGGCGCATCGCTTTCCTGCTTCGCCTGCAAGCAGCGCCTCAACGAGGTCCTGAACGAGCTGCTTGAACCGATGCGGGAACGCCGGGCATACTATGAGGCCAACCTCGGGATCGTCAGGGACCTGATCCATGAGGGGTCGAAGAAGGCGAACAGGATCGGAAACGAGAACCTCGAGCGGATCAAAGAGAAGATGCACATCCTGATCTGATCATGAAAAAAGATGTCCGCTACCTCAAAGGAATCCTCATCACGTTCATGGGGGTTCTGGTCTTAAGCAGCGATGCCCTGCTCATCCGGATGAGCAGAGTGGCGGGCTTCCGGGCGGCGTTCTGGCGGGGGCTGTTCACCTTCCTCTCCGTCTCGGCGGTCTTCCTGGTCACCAACAGGAAAGAGGCCTTTGCGATCATGAAGACCCAGTATCGCCGGATGCTCTTTCCCGCCTTCCTGTGGGGTTCCAGCGGGGTCGCGTTCGCGGTCGGCGTGCACAACAGCGGCGCTTCGATCGCCTTGGTGATGATCAGCCTCGGTCCGTTCTTCGCCTCGCTCCACTCCTACCTGTTCTATCGGGAAAAACCCCATCCGTTGACGCTGCTTGCAGCTCTCGGAGCGGTCGGGGGAATCGTCTACATGTTCGGCTCGCAGCTCGGAACGCTCGAAGCGAAGGATTTTTTCTACAACATCTGGTCACCGCTCCTGTATGGAACCAATCTTTCCTACCTCAGGCGGAATCCGTCGCTGAACCGTCAGGGAATCAGCATGTTCGGGGGATTCACCGCGATGACGCTGAGCCTCTTCATCTCCCGGTTCCAGGTCATCATCCCCTTGAAGAACCTTCTACCGCTGCTCATCCTCGGGGCGGTCGTGATTCCGTTCGCCCAGCTTTCGATCGGACACGGCACCCGGTTCATCCCGGCCGGAGAAAGCGCCCTGATCAGCAGTCTGGAGACGATCATCGGAATCATCTACGTCTGGATCTTCCTCGGCGAGGTCCCATCCCCCGACACGATCATCGGAGGAGCGGTCGTCTTCTCCTGTATCGTCTTCAATACGGTCGTCCAGACCTATCGGGTGAAGCGATGATCCGATGATGCAGCCCTGCATATCAAATGGTTATCGCTCATTGCGACATACAGGTATTTATGGGATAATGCCGTTCAAATAGTTTGCTTAAGCGGTGTGGACTTTGGAATGCTTGCCGGACATCTTGACGGTATATGGTTTTCTCCGCTTGACAGGATCAAGGAGTCGATATGAGAAGATCGATGGGGATTTCGCTTATGGTGTGTGTACTGGTATAGGGCTCGGCAGCGGGTCTTGGCGCCTTTTCCTTTGAATTGAATCCACAGACACCGTTGCATCTTCCCTATCTTGCCGACCCGTTCAATACGGATCTGGCGCTTGGATATATGTATCTCTCGTCAGATGAAGCCCGTCCGGCGTATCTGTACAAGGTGACGAACGACAGCAACGGCATCGAATATACGGGGCTGGAGATCGATAAGTATTATACCGACGGAACCAACATGATTATGATGAGAGCCGGCTCTTCGGTTCCTTTTGCCCGGATCGGTATAGGACCTCTTGCTTTCGAAGCGAATATCCGAGGAGGATTCAGAGCCTTCTTTTTTGCCTACCGGGGGACGGATCTGTTGGGATTCGATGGTACATACTACATCGGGATGAACGCGAAATTGGGCAACCTGCTGACATTCTCATGTGGAAAGAAGCATCATTCCGGGCATATCGGCGATGAGATCATCGCCACGATCGACAGAAAAGATCCGGTGGACGGATCGTTGCTACATGACCAGCAGATAGATTATGTTCGGCAGGATCCTCTTACGTTCGCCCTTTCACTTAATGCCATGAATCTTCTTCGCGTGTACGGCGAGCTGAGGCTGGGGGATACGGCGCGGATTTTTAAGCCGAAGTTCATCAACGATGAAGCAGTCGCAGATGGATACCGGGCTCGGGAGCTCGAAGTGGGAGCGGAACTCAGTCTTCCTGTTCCGCATGTGGGAGATTTCACCGTTGCATTCGATATGACGTTGCATGAAATGGGTAAATTCGTTCCCCGGGGCAGTGGAGCAGTCATCAACGGCGAGCATGAGAGGTATACATTCACCTATGATAAAGATGCTCCATGGGAAACGGAGTTCCGGATCGTACTTGCCCAGTCGCTCACCACGCGGAAAGAAGGCCTGAAAGCACGAATCATGGCAACCTACCACCGGGGAAGATTCCCCCTCTTCGCGTTCCACATGAGCAAGGGCTCGTTCATCAGCGTGGGAGGTTCGGTGGGTTTCTAAGGCCTACCGAGCAGCCACCAGAGGCGCCTGATCTGTTCCTTCCGGACCACCGGATCGACGGGGGTTTTTTCAGGCTGCACGATCTCTTCTTCCGCCAATACCGGCTCTTCACGAATCGTCGCGACGCTTCTGATCGTCGGCATCTGCGGGATGAGCGGAGTCGATGTGGCGGTGACGGCGGGGGGCGGGGGAACGGCGG
>JAAZJI010000195.1 GCA_012800465.1 Spirochaetales bacterium | reverse complement strand
TTTACATGCTGGGTGATCGAAAAAAACTTAAACACCTTCTTCGTCATTCTCTGGTACCTCCCGGGAGATGTGATATAAGCGCTCGATCCGCTTGAGTTCCGTCTTCAGGACTTTGAGCCCCAAATCGGTGATGATATAGATCTTGCGCTTGTCTTCGTTTCGAACGAACCGGATGATTCCGTCCTTTTCCATTTTTGAGAGACTTCCGTACATCGTTCCGGGCGCAAGAATGACTTCGCCGTCAGTCAATTCTTCAACCCTTTTGACGATTCCATAGCCATGATTTTCTTTTTGCAGGCAGAGCAGGATGAAAAATGCGCTCTCGGTCATCGGCACATAGATCTTTTTTATGTATTCATTCATGTCTCCTCCCATGCTATCTTGAAGTACGATATATCGTGATTCGATATATAATATATCGAGGTTCGATATATGTGTCAAGGGACTTCACCGCTCTTTCGGCGAATGATCGGATCAATTCGACCGGGAGGTGCGGTCAGCCTTTTCGTTCCTTGCATCATACCGGCCTCTCCGCCTCATTCGCTCTCGTCTAAGAACTTTCACCTGTGGTATACTCCCTGCAGAGAGGGTGTCCATGGTGAAGCTGCCGAAGATGATGAGACGGAAGAAACGGTCCTTCGCGTACCGCGGACGCAGATTCCTCCACATCGATCTGGAGAAGGAAACCTCGCATCTGATCGAACTCTCCGAAGAGGAATCGAACCGGCTGATCGGAGGAAGGCTCCTCGCTCTTGCGCTCTGGGAACGGTTCGCCGCCTTTGACAAGCTTGAGCCGGGTTTTTTCGAAGCGCATAATCCTCTTGTGTTAAGCCCCGCCTTGGCCGCTGATCTGGAGCCGGAGGGCTGCGGATCGCTGACCCTCGCCACCAAGGATCCGCAGCGTGGCAAGCTTGCCGTCTCGACGGTCCAAACCCCTTTTTCGACCGCCTTGCTGAACTGCGGGTATTCCGCCGTGGTGTTCACCGGTCGGTGTCGCCGGCTGACCGGCATCACGCTCGACCATGACCGGGTGGAGTTCTTCGATGCCGAGAGCTTCCACGATCTTCCCACCGGGGAGACGAAGCACCGGGCGAAGATCGAGCATATCCTCACCATCGGGCCCGCCGCCGAGCGGCAGATCCCCCACTGCTCCATCTGCATCGACAATCTGAATGTTCCTTTTTCTTCCGCCCCTGCTCTCGTGATGGGGTTGAAGAACATCAAACTGCTTGGCCTCGTTCCTCATATTTCAGGTCGGGAGGGGTATGATCCCCATCGGCTCGGGATCTTCAAGAAGCGTCTTGAGCGGAGCTTCCGGTTCTCCGCGCTCGCCCGACGGGTCCGTGAAGAAGGGGATGTCCGACTCCTGGAGTACGCCAACGCCTATGGGTGGGCAGCGATCGGAACGCACCGCTACCGCTATGACCTGCGCCTCGTCCATCTCTATGAGCGCTACGACGGACGGGCGGATACCTATTCCCTCATCGAAGCGCTCGCCCTGGGGGCGAATCTCGAAATCTTCGCCCCTTCGCGGGTGGCCCAGCTTGCCAGACGGTGCAAGGAGAACGGGTTGGATCCGGTGGCCATCGGGGTTCTGCTGGGTTGGGCGCGGGTCGCCCGGACCGAGGGAACCCTTTCCTTCCTTCCCGACCTGCAAAGCCGCCTGATTGTCAACTATCTCAAGGTGCTCGATGCGATCAGCTACGGAAAGGGAAGCGGCCATCAGCTCGGAAAACGCCTCGACCAGCTGGTGGCGGAGTATGGGGGAAAGGACGGGTGCTACTGCATTGGAAGCCAGCCTCTCGGCCCCTTCGACTATCGGGCGCTTCCCACCCAGGCCCTGCTCGCCGGCATGGGCGATCAGCGGATCGTCCTCGGAGAACTCGTGAAAGGCGGTCACTATCGGCGTGGGAGGGAGAAACGGAACGCCGGGTGGGCCCTGTACCTCCAGCAGCTCTGGGGCGCCCAGGAATCGGTCGGCCTGTCACCGTATGTCGATCTGCCCCTCTTCGGCAGGTGGTACCCATACATCAAGGCCAAGCGCTCGCGCTTCGCGATCTGCGCCCTGATAGCCTCGGTCAGCGAAGGAAGAGTCTTTACCGCTCAAGACCTTGCACGTGTCGGCAAGCGGGCGTGGATGCTGGAGCGAACGATCGATCTTCGATTGGGATGGCGGGATCCGCCCTTCGCCGAACAGCAGCTTCTTGACGGCCAAAGCAATTTCCCCAAGAGCCAAGTCGTTCCGCTGGCTCGTCTTCGGGCTGCGTATCACGAGCTTGCGAAGCGGTGGGAGAGCAGCGGGGAGTGATCGCCAAGGCGATGGATCCGGACCCCCGCTTTATCGATCAGGGCGTAGGTCGCTCCGCTTGATGAGCGCGGTCGGCTCGGGGATCCGGGGTTGAGCCAGAGAGTCCCCTTCCGATCTTCCTCCAAGTGGGGAATGTGGGTGTGACCGCTGATGACGATTCCCCCGACGGTGTACGGAACGTCCACGTGTCCGTGGGTGAGGGTGATCGGACGGCCCAGATACGTCAGGGTGCGGACAAGGGGCGGGAGATGGATGTGAGTCCGGGCGTACTGGCGGGAGATGTCGCTGTTGCCTCGGACGAGGACGAGGCCGGGCAACCGGGAAAGCAGCGAGGCGAAGACCGGATCCTCCCGGGGACAGAGGTCGCCGGCGACCAGCACCCGCTCCACTCTCCGGGATTCGGCGATATCAACCAGTTCTTTCAGCGCTTCGGTCGAACCATGGATGTCGGCTGTGATCAAGAGCATCTTGACGCTCCAATGAATTATTTACACCTTTTGGGTGTATATCCACACAGGATGATGTGCTACCATGATATGGAATCACATAGATCGACTCAACAGGGAGAACTCCGCCATGCCCCAACTCAAGACGATGACAGCCAGTGATCGAACCCCGATCTCCTATCACCGGTGGCTACCCAAAGAGGGCGCCGTCAAGGCTCTGGTCCTGATCCTGCACGGAATGGCGGAGCACTCGGGGCGGTATGACGAGTTCGCCAAATTCCTTGTCAAGCAGGGCTTTGCCGTCTGGGCTCCCGACCATCGAGGCCATGGAAAGACCTCCGAAGGGAAGACGCCGGGGTTCTTCGCCGAGGAGGACGGTTGGCAACGGGTCGCCGATGACGCCTTCGAGCTGAGCGAGATCATCAACAATGAATACCCCGATCAACCGCTGTTTCTCCTGGGTCATTCGATGGGTTCGTTTCTTGCCCGGACGCTGCTTGTCCAGCACTCCGATGTGTTCGACGGGGTGATCATCGTTGGCACCAGCGCAGGCAAAGGTCTTTTGGGGAAGGCGGGGAAGATGATCGCAAGGCGCAACGCGAAAAAATACGGACCCGAGCATCCCGATGAGCTGCTCGACAGGATGAGCTTTGGTTCCTACAACAAGCGGATCAAAGACCCGGTTTCCAAGTTCGACTGGCTGAGCCGCGATTCCGAGCAGGTGAAACGCTATGAAGAGGATCCGTTGTGCGGGTTCGTCTGCACCAGCTCATTCTTCAAGGATCTTTTGACCGGTATCGAGGTCGCGAACGATTTCAATCTGGCGAAGCGGCTGCCCGGTGATGTTCCTTTGTACATCATCAGCGGCACCGATGACCCCGTCGGCGACTACTCCAAGGGGGTTCGCGCCGTCCATGAGTTCTACAAACAAGCGGGAGTGGAGGATGTGACCCTTACGTTGGTCGAAGGGGGACGTCATGAGGTTCTGAATGAAATCGATCGAGCCAAGACCTACAAGCTCATCGCCCAGTGGATGAAGAAAAGGATCTAGGAAGGTGGGAACGTTCAAGTCGGCGGTTCAGCGCTTCGGTGAATTCTTAGGCGTCGCCTTCCGCCAATCGATGAAGGACGATGTGCTGAACTCCGCTTCGGGGTTGGTGTATTCGACGCTGCTGGCGATCGTTCCGGCATTGACGTTCCTGTTTTCGTTCTTCAGCGGCCTCGGTGTGCTGGAACCGCTCTTGAGCTTTCTCTCCGAAGCGCTCACCGAGCTTGCCGGCGGGCAGACCAGCGAGCAAGTGATGGCGGCGCTCACCACGTATACCAAGAATGCCACCACCTTGGGAATCGTCGGACTGGTCTCCTTCCTGCTGACGATGGTGCTCCTGATCAACAAGGTCTGGTCGGTGATCAACCGGATCTACCGCTCCGCCCAGTCGACCAATCCCTTCAAACGCTTCATGGGGTACATGACGTTCGTCATCATCACGACGCTGCTCCTCGCCCTCTATGTGAGCGTCCAATCGGTCTTCACCGATTGGTATCTGAATCTCATCGGGTATTCGGTCGGCCCCTGGTCGGTGGTCATCAAGAAGGTGATTCCCGTCCTGATCATCTTCATCAT
>JAAZJI010000194.1 GCA_012800465.1 Spirochaetales bacterium | reverse complement strand
GATTTATCCGTGCCTTTACAAGAGAAACAAAACCGGGAGGATCCTCCCGACCCTAGGTCAGCTTCCGTTTGATCCGGGCGATCTCCTCCTCGATTTCAAGACGTTCCTTCAAAAGCTCCTCGATCGCCGGTCCGTCGCTCTCCTCAAGCTGCGTGATATCCAGAAGCCGCTTGTTCGCCTGCCGCTTCTTCTCCCAGGAGCGAAGGCGGATCCGCAAGAGCCCCTCGTCCAGAATCTTCTTCGGTTCGTGCCTGAACTCCTCCAGAGCGAACGAGGAGGTGAGGTCGTTTTTCACCTGTTCGCTTTCGATCAGCTGGAGAAGATATTCGCTGCTCGAGAGGGCGTCATCCCGGGCGGCCTGCTCCAGCGCTTCGTACAGCTCGAGGGCTTTCGGGTCGTCCAGCCGGTCGAAGCCGATGGAGCTTCGGGTCTTCAGATAGAGCTCGCGGTTGTTCGCCACCGTCAGCATCAGGTAGTAGTCGGGCGAGATCGCCGCGGGATTCAACGGCACGAGTGCCTGCGCTTCGCTCCCGGACACCATCTTCTTCGGAGTCTGCTCCTTGCCGTACTCCTCATACACCGCGGCCTCGTCGATATCCAGCAGTTCGCTGAGAATCCTGATCAGCTCCTGTCGCTCGATCTCGCTGTGCGTCGCCCTCAGATACGGTTTGAGCTGGCCGAACGCCCGGGCCTTCCCCTTCGCTGTGGAGGTGTCGGTGCTTTGGATCCGGGAATTGAGCAGAAACCGGAATCCGTCGAGGGAGGAGGAGAGCTGCTGTTTGAGCGCCTCCTCCGAGCCCCGCTCGATGAGCTCCGAGGGATCGTTGGCATCCGTGAGGGTGAGCACCCTGTTGACCATCCCCAGATCCTGGAGGATGAGCAGCGCCTTGGCGGTCGCCTCCTTCCCCGCCCGGTCGTTGTCGAACAGGATCTCGACGGTGTCGCAGTAGCGGCGAAGCAGCCTCCCCTGCTCCGGGGTGAACGAGGTGCCCAGGGGAGCCATCGCATTGGTGAACCCCGCCTGATGGAGCGCCACCACATCGAAGTTCCCCTCGCAGAGGATCGCTTTGCGCTCCTGCCTGATCGTCTCCAGCGATTCGTAGATCCCGAATAGGTTGTGCTTCTTCGAATAGATCGCGGTCTCGGGGGTGTTGATGTACTTCGCCTTTGAGGTGTCGCTAAGATCCCTCCCTCCGAACGCGACGACCTTGCCCTGCCAATCCCGGATGGGGAAGATGAGCCGGTCCACGAAGAGCGGATAGGTCGGATTCTTCCGGCTGAAGAGCCCGCTCTGAGCGAGCAGCTCGTCGCTGTAGTGCCGTTTCTTCAGGAATCGATGGAGCCACGCTCCGTCCCGGGGGGCATATCCGAGAAGAAAGGCGTCCCACATCGGTCGGGCCACGTTCCGCTTCTCCAGATAGGCGCGGGCATGGGCTCCGGCTTTCGCGGATTTCAGCAGATAGTGGAAGGAGCCGGCGATCCGTCCGTACAGTTCGTAGAGGTTTTCCGAGAGATCCCGCTGCGCCCGCTGGGCGGGGGTCTCCTCTTCCAGCTCCACCCCGGCCCGCCGGGCGAGCATCTTCACCGCTTCATGGAAGGACACTTTTTCCATCTCCATGATGAAGTCGAAGATCGATCCCCCTTTTTTGCAGGAGAAGCAGTAGTAGAACCCTTCCTGGTCGACGACGCTGAAGGAGGGGGTGCGCTCCTCGTGGAAGGGGCACAGTCCCCAGAGGCGTCCACCTCGCGAAGAGAGGGTGACGTAATCGCTGACCACTTCGCCGATCGGGAGGCGAGCTTTGATCTGCTGGAGCGTGGATTCGGCGATCTTTGCCATCTGGTCTCCTATATGATCATGATCAGTCCATTGGCGATCCGCTGGCGGATGAAATCATCGATCTCCTTCTTGCTGTATCGTTTCCCGTGACCGATGCCGGGACAGGAGCGGGCTTCCTCCTCCCAGGTCTCCCTGCTTCCGATGATCGTCCCCCAGAACGGATAGGTCCGGCATTGGACCGGCCGGGCTTCGTACACGGTGCAGCCGTACGGGCTTAAAAAGATGCAGTCGTGATTCTTCTTCTCCTTCAGACTGATCATTTTGTAGGCGCCCATGTCGACAAAGTGGCAATACGCATCGATGAACGTCTGTCGATCCATGTGGGTATGGCCACAGAGGCGGTCGAGGTCGGTTTCGGAAAGAAAGACGAATCCCGGTTCGACCCCGCAACAGTACACACAACCCGACACGCAGGAGAATTGCAGGCCGTCATCATAGAAGCTACTCATCTATACCCCTCATACCATGACGAGTAAAGGCCTTCCTCGTAGAAGAAGGCCTCCAGTTGGAGAGAGAAGGATTCGAACCTTCGAAGGTGATAACCAACAGATTTACAGTCTGCCCCCTTTGGCCGCTTGGGTACCTCTCCGTGTCGAAAGACAACCGTACAATACAAGCTATCGCGCCCTTTGTCAACCGCGCCGAGGATGTTCGCCCGGAAACCCGCTTCTTGACATCTGCCGGGTCCCACCGATATAGTTGCACACGATGCCGACTTAGCTCAGCGGTAGAGCACGTGACTTGTAATCTCGGGGTCGTCAGTTCAATTCTGACAGTCGGCTT
>JAAZJI010000193.1 GCA_012800465.1 Spirochaetales bacterium | reverse complement strand
TCAAGCTCTCTGGTTCCGTCGTTGATGTCCACCTTCACGATTCCATAGTTTCCGATCGTCGCATCGGCGACCACCATCAACAGCGCCAGAAACACGCTGATGAGGCTGATGACCGCGACGCTGATGATCAATGAGATAATCATGGACACCTCCTCAGGAAACCGCGATCATGCCGCTGAAGCCCATGAACGCCATCGCCATGAAGCCGGCGATGATCAGGGAGATTCCCGGTCCCTCCAGGGCGGGAGGGATCTTGGCGGTCCGAAGCTTCGCCCGGATCCCGCTCATCGCCACGATCGCGAGCAGCCATCCGATGCCGCTGCCGAGGCCGAAGAGGAGGCTGGTCATGAACGTATACTCGCGGATCACCATGAAGAGGCTCGCGCCGAGGATCGCGCAGTTGACCGTGATCAGGGGCAGGAAGATTCCCAGCGATTGGTAGAGCGGTTCGCTGTAGCGCTCCAGGGTCATCTCCGTCAGCTGGACGAACGCCGCGATGACGATGATGAAGACGATGAAGCGCAGGTACTCCAGATTGAAAGGAATGAGGAGGTATTGATACACCAGCCAGTTCAGCGGCGTGGTGACGGTCAGCACGAACGTCACCGCCGCCCCGAGACCGAGGGAGGTCTTCATCTCCTTGGAGACCGCCAGGAAGGAACACATCCCCAGGTAGTTGGTCAACAGGATGTTGCCGGTGAAGATGGAAGCGAAGAAGACGGCGAAGGCGGTTACCTGACTAGGCATGGGACACCTCCTTTCCGACGGTCTCGCGGATCACCCAGATCGCGATCGCGAGGATGAAGAACCCGCCCGGCGGCATGACCATGATCGCCCAGTTGGTCCACCACGGACCGAGGATCCGGTAGCCCCAGAGGCTTCCCGATCCCATCAGCTCCCGAACCGCCGCGATGATCAGCAGGACGTAGGCGTAGCCCAGTCCGCTTGCAAGTCCGTCCACCAGGGAGGGCAGGGGTTTGTTGGTGAGAGCGAACGCCTCGACCCGGCCCATGACGATGCAGTTGGTGATGATCAGTCCGACGTACGGTCCGAGCTGTTTCCACATCTCGGGGTAGTACGCCTTGAGGATGATGTCCACCAGGATCACGTAGGCGGCGATGATCATCGTCTCGACCATCATCCGGATCCGCGAGGGGATGCGCTTTCTCAGGAGCGAGACGGTCCATGAGCTCAACGCGGTGGCGAAGGTCACTCCGAGGACCATCACCATCGTATTCTGCAGCTTGTTGGTGACCGCCAGCGTCGAACAGATTCCCAGGATCTGCACGAAGACCGGGTTGTTCTTCCCCAGCGGTTCGGTGAATGTTTTCAGGAGTCCGCTTTTGGCCATCCCTACACCCCTCGTATGATGCGCCGGGCTTCCGATGCTGCCCGGTCGGTCAGGTTCTTGAAATACTCGCTGGTCCGGCTTGCACCGGTGATCCCGTCGACTTCATGCGTCCGGGAGGATGTCCCCTCCTCGACGAGAGTGAAGGGTCCCCGCTTGCCGGCGAACTGGGCGGTGAACCACGGCTCCTCGATCCGACCTCCAAGACCGGGGGTCTCCGTCTGGCTGACGATCGCCACTCCGCTGAAGGTGGTCAGATCCTCCTCCAGCCCCGCCATGATCTCGATCGTTCCCCACAGCCCCGGACCGATCAGGGGGATGATGTAGCGGGTCTTTCCGTCGACGATGGCGGTGTAGTAGCCTTCCTCCTCGGTGACCGAGGCGAGGTAGACCTCTTCGATTCCGAGGGTCGTGTTCTCGTAGGAGAGTCCTGCGGCATCCAGGATCGCCCTCCGGGTGAAGGAAAGCTCGTTCGCCTTCGCCCGGTCGAAGGTGAGGATATGGGCTCCCGCGGTCAGCACGATGCAGACCACCGTGATGAGGAACATGAAGAGGAGCGGGTAGATCCGTTCTTTATAGAATTCGCTCACGCCTTGCCTCCGGTCTGTTGCGCTTTCTTTTTCGCCCGGGCGTCCTTGATGAGGATATCAAGCAGCGGGGCGAACATGTTCGCCAGCAGGATTGCGAACGTAACCCCTTCGATCCATGTGGAAAAGCTTCGAATCAGGACGGTGAGGATTCCGAAGGCCGCTCCGTAGATCCACCGTCCAAGGTTCGTCGATTGGCCGGCGGAGACGGGGTCGGTGATCATGAAGAAGGCGGCAAAGAGGAAGGATCCGCTGAAGAGCG
>JAAZJI010000192.1 GCA_012800465.1 Spirochaetales bacterium | reverse complement strand
TGGGAGAGTGGGAAGTAAATCTTTCCCGGCAGGAAGAAGAAGTTGCCGAAAGAGAAGGCACCTTGATCGTGGAACTTGAACGCATCGCTGGTTTGTCGGCGGATGAGGCGAAGAACCTCATCATGGAGAGCTTGTACAACGATGCGAAAAGAGACGCCCAGCTCATGATCAACAAGATCGAGCAGGAGGCCCAGCTCTCCGCCGACAAAAAAGCCCGAGAGGTCGTCGTCACCTCGATCCAGAGGTTGGCGACCGAGGTCGTGAACGATGTCACCGTCAGTTCGGTGAACCTCCCTTCCGATGAGATGAAGGGGAGGATCATCGGGCGCGAGGGAAGGAACATCCGGACCCTCGAGACCCTTACCGGGGTCGACGTGATCATCGACGACACCCCCGAAGCAGTGGTCATCTCCTGCTTCGATCCGGTGCGCAAGGAGATCGCGCGCGTCGCGCTCGAACGCCTTGTCCAGGATGGACGGATCCATCCTTCGCGGATCGAAGAGGTGGTCAACAAGGTCGCCAAGGAAGTCGGCGGCATCATTGCCGAAGAGGGGGAGCGGGTCATCTTCGATCTGGGGATCCACAACATGTCCCCGGAGATGATCCGGGCTTTGGGGCGTCTTCATTTCCGTACCAGCTATGGACAGAACGTCCTCGCCCATTCCAAGGAGGTCGCAATCATCTCCGGCATGATCGCCAGCGAGATCGGTGCGGACCGGGAACTTGCCGTCCGTGGCGGATTGCTCAACGACATCGGCAAGGGAATCGAAACGGAAAGCGATGCGAACCACTCCGAGCTCGGGGCGGATCTCGCCCGGCGGCTCGGTGAGGATCCGAACGTGGTCAATGCGATCCTTTCCCACCACAACGACGAGGAGCCGAAGACGATCGAGGCGGTGATCGTCCAGATCGCCGATGCGATCAGCGCGGCGCGTCCCGGTGCCCGCCGGGAGACGTTGGACAACTACATCAAACGGCTCGAATCGCTTGAGAAGATCGCCGAATCGTTTGCGGGAGTCGAGAAGGCGTACGCGATCCAGGCGGGTCGCGAGCTGAGGATCCTCGTGAACAACGAACAGGTCTCGGACGAGGGGGCCGCGGAAATCGCGAAAGGGATCGCCGGACGGATCGAAGCGGAGCTTCGCTACCCCGGTCGGATCAAGGTCACGATCATCCGCGAAACCCGGGTGACCGAGTATGCCAGGTAGTACCGTGGCTGATGGAAAACCGATAACGGCCCTGCTGCTCGGGGATGTCGCCGGACAGCCCGGGAGCAGGGCTCTCTTTCTGGGATTGAACGCCCTCGTCAAGGAGACGAGGGCGGATCTGGTGGTCGTCAACGGGGAGAACGCCGCAAACGGGTTCGGTCTCTCCGTGGCGCTGATGAACCAGTTCTTCAACCTCGGAATCCATGCGATCACCAGCGGAAACCATATCTGGCAGCAGGAGGAGCTGCGACCCTTCCTCGATTCGGAGAAACGGCTGCTCAGGCCGGCAAACTATCCGCCCCGGGCCCCCGGTCACGGGAGCGTCCTCCTGCAGATCCGCGAGCATAAGGTCGGAATCCTGAACCTCCAGGGTCGCCAGTCGATGAGCCCGATCGACTGCCCGTTCCGGGTGGGGGACGAGCACGTCGACCGCCTCTCCAAGCAGACGAAGGTCATCATCGTGGATTTCCATGCGGAAAACACGACGGAAAAGGAGGCGCTCGGCTTCTATTTCGATGGTAAAGTCAGCTGCGTCGTCGGAACGCACACCCATGTCCAGACCGCCGACGAGAAGATCCTGCCCAAGGGAACCGCCTACATCACCGATCTGGGGATGTGCGGACCGACGAAGAGCGTGATCGGATCGGATCCCGCCCTCTCGATCGCCCGCTCGATCAGCCAGATGCCCCTGAAGAGCGAGATCGCCGACACCCCGCCGATGCTCCAGGGGGTCATCGTCCAAATCGACCCTTCAGGGGGCAAAGCCCTTTCGATCGAGCGCTTCACCCGATCCTTCAGCGTATGAAGAACGTGCCGCTTCTCCAGGCATTGCTCAAAGCCCGTCCCGATCGCACCAAGGATGAACTGCTTGCATTCATCGTATGTCGGAACGTCTACGTCGACGGCGAACTGCTTGCCGACCCGAAGCAGGTCGTGGCCGAAGACGCGCTCTTCGAGATCCGGACCCGGACATATGTGAGCCGGGGGGGATACAAGCTGGAGCACGCCCTCTCCTCATTCCGGATCGACGCATCGGGGGAGATCTTCCTCGACGCCGGATCTTCGACCGGCGGGTTC
>JAAZJI010000191.1 GCA_012800465.1 Spirochaetales bacterium | reverse complement strand
GTCCGCCCTCCTCGTTGCTCTTCGGGCATCGAGGGCGATCGACAGCACCTGGGCCGGATGCCATGTCGTATCGTCCGTGGAATGCTTCTTCAGCCCCGCCACGAAGACCACCCGGTCGACCAGGGCGGCCACCGCCCGGTGGTCCGGGTGATAGTCTTCCGGATGCAGGGTGATGATCGTTTTCGCCTCCGTCTCCCGAAAGAGGGGGATCAGCGTCTCCACCGCGGAAGTCGAGACTTCGATTCCCGCATCGGGGAAGTCCAGAATCCTCACCCAGTCGAATCCCAGAAGGGCCGTGGCTTCCTCGAACTCGCGAACCCGCTCCTCTTTGGTCGCGAAGCCTCCGCTCTCCCCTTTCGTAAGACAGATGATTCCCGTCTTGTACCCCTGCTTCTTCGCGGAGAGAAGAAATCCTGCGATCGCACTCTCATCATCGGGGTGCGCCGTAACGACTAAAAAATCAAGCATGGCTGCCTCCTAGCCTTTCACTCCCGTAGCGGCGATTCCTTCGATGATGTACCGCTGGAAGAAGAAGAACAGGATGATCACCGGGAAGGAAGAGATGACTCCTCCGGCCATCACCTGCTCGTAATATGTGGTATGCTCCCCGATCAGGAAGGCCAAGCCCGCTGAAAGGGTCAGCTTGTCCAGGGAACGGTTGATGATCAGGGGCCACATCAGTTCCGTCCATGTCCACAGGGCGATCAGGATCCCAAGACTCACGATCGAGGAGGAGATGAGCGGAACAAGGACTTTGCCGAAGATCTGAAGATGGTTCGCCCCATCCACGAAGGCCGCTTCATCCATCTCCTTGGGGATCGTCAAAAACGCCTGACGAAGGAAAAACACTCCGAACACCCGGAAGATTCCCGGAAGCACCAATGCGATGCGGGTGTTGGACAGCCCCCAGCTGTTGATGATCTGATAGTGGGGAACAAGGAAGATCTGCCCGGGAATCATCAACAGGCCGAGAATCGCGATGAACAGAAGATCCCGGCCGAAGAACTTGAGGCGGGCGAACGCGTAGGCGGCCATGGCGGCGACCACGATATTTCCCGCGACCGTCGCGGCCACGACGAAGAACGTGTTCAGATAGAGGGTCGCGAAGGGGAACTTGTTCCAGATGATCCGAAAGTTGACCCATTGGAACTTCTCGGGAAGGATCTTCGGCGGAATCCGGATTGCTTCCTCATAGGTTTTCAGCGAGGTCAGAACCATCCAGACATAGGGCAGAAGCGTCATCGCAGAGGCGATGAGAAGGAGAAATACGATCACCGGGGTATGCTTGTCTTTCTTCATGAATAATGCACCCATTTTTTCTGGAAGATGAACTGAATCACCGTAACCAGGAGAATGATGAGGAAAAGGATCATGGAGACCGCAACTCCATACCCTTTCTCATACGCGATGAAGGCCCGATCGTAAAAATAGTAGACCAGAGAAGAAGCATATTGGATCGCCAGCGTCGCCGGGCGAAGCATCAGGAAGATGAAGTCGAAGACCTGGAAGACGTTGATCGTCGTGATCGTGATCACGAAAAACAAGGTGGGCGAGAGCAGAGGCAGGGTGATCTTCAAAAAGATCTGCCGTCTGTTCGCCCCATCGATCAGGGCGGCTTCCTCGTACATCGCCGGGATGTTCTGCAATCCCGTCAGGATGATCACCGTCTGGGTCGCCAGCAGCGCCCATACCAGAACGATGCTCACCGAGTAGAGCGCGACCTCCGGATCGCTCAGCCAGGCGATCGGCTCGATCCCGAACTTCCCCAGAAGGGCGTTGATGAGCCCGAACTTGTAGTTGAACAGCCAGCGCCACAGGATTCCGATCGCAGCCGGCATCGTGACCGCCGGGAGAAACAGGAGGGTCCGGAAAAGTCCGCTCAATGACCGGAGCCTGGAAAGCAGATACGCGTTCAGGGTGGAAAGAACCACGACCGCCGGGACCGCGATGACCACATACCGCAGGGTGTTTCCCAGGGACCGGTAGAACTTCGGATCGCTGAACAGCCTCCGATAGTTCTCCAAGCCGGTGAAGGTCGCCTTTCCGAATGACCCGAGATCGGTGAAGCTGTAATAGATGTTCTTTATGAAGGCATAGAAATAGAAGATCCCCAAGCCTACCAAAAGCGGCAGAAGAAACGCCAGGGCCACCATGCCTTCAGTTCTTTTTCGCATGAAGTTCCTATGAGCCATAGTAGTCCTCCAACCTCTCCGCGAGCTCGGGTCCGATCCGGGGGGAAATGGACTCCTTGACGGAAGCGGTCATCGAGCCGAACAGGCCCCCGGTCTGAACACACTCCATCAGGGACCGTTTCCGCAGCAGCGCGTAGATGAATCCCGCGGCAAAGGAATCCCCGCTTCCGGTGGTGTTCACCACGGCGACGTCCACCGCCGGAACCCGGATCGTCTCCCCCTCCTCGCTCAGGGCGACCGAGCCCTCTCTTCCCAGGGTGACCACAGGCTCCCGGACGATCTCTCTCAACGCATGAAGGAGATCCTGGACATCCCGTTTCCCGGTGATCCGCCGGGCTTCCTCCTCGTTCATGAAGATCCAATCGACGAGGGCCGCCTGTTCGACGCTCTCCTGATTCCAGGAGACGCTGTCCTGATAGCCAAGTCCGGTCGAGATGCCGGATCCGGACCTGCGCAGACGTTTGAGCAGATCCCGCGCCCATCGGTGCGACAGATATTCGAAGCAGATATGCACATGGTCGTACCGGTCGGATGCGATCCGCCGGGCGACGGCGGAGGCGTACTCATGCACCAGCAAATCGGGTTGGACCCAGGTAAGGAAGGAACGGTCTGAAGCATCGTGGAAGATGAGTGAAATATTGGATTGCTGGTTCTCGATCACCGACAGCGTGGAGGTATCAACCCCTTCGGTTTCAAGTGAATCTCGAAGCTCGGCACCGATGAAATCATCTCCGATGGTCGTCAGGAGCGCGCTGTGCAACCCCAACCGGGCGAATGCCAAGGCAAGGATCGCATTCCCTCCCGGTGAGACCGTATAGGAATCGATATACCGCTCTTCACCGGCGCGAGGCATCTGGCTTGCTCCTTCGACGAGCAGGTCGGCAAACATCGGGCCGATGACGAGAACCGATCGTCTACTCATTGAAACCTCCCATCTTCCGCCAAAGCGTTTCGGGATCCGTCCGGATCAGGGGATTCGCTTCCAACGCCCGGATCGCCATGGTGTCGCTCCGGCTCTCCACCGCCCTGATCACCAGGCGCTCGTACTCCTTCATCTCTCGAATGCGCTTCAGGGAGGAAGGATGCAGAGCGGAAGCACTGCCCTGGGCAAGAAAGCGCCCCCCGATCCTCCTCGCGGAGACTTCGACCACATCCTCATCGAGGAGGGACGGGTCGAAGCCGTTGTTTTGTATGTTCAGGACCATCTGCTTGTCCAGCACTCCGCTTGCGATTCCCAGCACGTCCAGCGCGATCGCATCGTATCCATTGGCGTTCTCCTGTTCAAGCAGGGAAAAGGCCGGTTGAGAGCGCGATTTCCCCGATTCCAGCATCATGTACGAGCCGTTTCTCCGATCCATGTACTCGTTGAAGGCCCGGATCGGATCCGCACCTCCCCGATCCAACGCCTGATACAGCTCATCGTCCAGTCGACTGATGACCTGCGCCCGGCTGAGCGGAGCGTTTCGCTGGTTCGCCAGAACCCTATCCCGCCGGGTGTAGTAGTAGAGATATTCATTGGGGATCGAGCGGGTGACGAGCATCTCCTCCTCCAAGTCCTTATAGAAGGGCTCCTTGGCGAAAAACGCCTCCCTTTGACAATCAAGCAACGCGTCAAGAACCTCCATGCCTTGAACTTGGATCGAATACACCCATCCATAATGGTTCAGTCCATAGGAAAGGATCTGCACTTCCTCCGGGTCGACGTCATAGATTTCCGCCACATAGGTGGCCACCATCTGAGGGGCGTCGCAGATTCCCACGATTTTGGAAAAACCGGAGAGCGAGTGGACCGCCTGGGTGACGAGGCCCGATGGATTGGTGAAGTTTATCAGCGTGGCCTGCGGGGCATGTCGCTGAATGAGCTCAACGTGCTCAAGCATCACCGGAATCGTCCGAAGAGCGCTCAGGAACCCGCCTATCCCGACGGTCTCCTGCCCGATCTCGCCAAGCTCGACCGCATGCGTTTCATCCAGCGCCCGCCGGCGCTGGCCGCCGACCCGGATCGAAGAGAAGATGTAGTCGGCCCCGTCGAACGCCTCTTCGATCGTAGCGGCCACCGAGAGATCGAATCGACGGCCCCCCCGGTCCAAGATCTCCGGAAGAAGCGTTCTTGAAAGCAGGGAAAGCTTCTTTCGATCGAGGTCGTAGAGGCACACCCGGTCGATCGGGAGATTCTCCCGCCTGAGCAGGGAGTTGAGCAGCAACGGAAAGCGGGGGCTCGCCGCGCCGAGAACCGTGAGCTTCATGACTCCCCTCCTTCCACGCTTACAAGTCGTCGTGTAAGCGTTTTCCCATCAAGGAGCATTCCGTCCCTTTCCATCATGACCCCTTTTACTCCTTCGAGACTCCAGCCGTAACTCCGGAAATCTGATTCAATTTCCTCATCTTTGTTTCAGCGTAATAGGAAAACGCTTTCCTGTCAAATTGTTTTTTCTCCTCCGGTGATGAGGTCGGATCTCCCCCAGACACCTATCTGACGCTGTTGCCGGGAGAAATGCTATGCGGGAGAATGAGGGTCTCTTCGCTCTCCTCCCCGTTGAGCATCGCGAGCAGCCGCTCGGCGGCGAGGATCCCTATCTGTTCGATCGGCTGTTTGACGGTAGCCAGCGTGGGGTTTGTATATTGGCCCAGCTCGATCCCGTCAAACCCGAGAACCGCGACGTCCGATGGAATCCCCTTCCCCTGCTCCAACAGCTCTTTCATCACGCCGACCGCCATTTCGTCGCTCAAGGCGAATACGGCATCGAACCCGATCCGTTCCCTGATCAGGAGCTTTACCGCCTGGGAGCCCGATTGCATCGTGTAGAATCCCGGGATGATGAGCGAGGAATCAAACTCGATGCCGGCTTCCGCCAGTGCGGTCTTGTATCCTTCAAGTCGCTTGTCCCCGACCGAATACCCCCACCCTCCGATCAGGGCGATGCGTTTCTTTTCATGGGAGAGCAGATACTTCGTTCCGTCATAGGCGGCCTGATAATCATCGATCCGCACCTGTGGCAAGGAGAGCCCCGGGATGTCGATTCCCGTAAGAACGATCGGTATCTGGCTTTTCTTGAGCTGCTCGAGCACCTTGGGATTGCTGGTCTCATGCATCAGGATCATTCCATCCACCCGGTTTTCCAACAGGAGATCCAAGTAGGACTGGACGCTTTGGGCGGTATCCTTCACCCGGCAGACCAGAACCTTGTAGCCGGCCTCTTCGAGGATGAACTCGGCATGGGTGAAGATCATCTGGTGGTAGAGCTCCGACACCACGGGCATGATCAGGCCCACGGTGAACGTCTTTTTGAGAACCATGCTCCGAGCCACATGATTGGCGACATATCCCTGGCGCTCAATCACCTCCAAGACTTTCCTCTGAAGTTCTTCGCTTACGAATTTGGTCCCATTCAACACCCGTGAAACGGTCGCAACGGAGACGTTGGCTTCTTTGGCGATCTCTTTGATGCCCATGGCTATACCATGCATCGGGAAAAAGAAAAACTCAAGGGTTCCGTCATTCGGACATCCTGACCACAAGCCCGGATCGGGATCGACCGGGCCCCTCGCCTCTTTTTGAAAATTCCAGTTGAATCCCTATTTAAAAGTGGTTAAAATTACTCATGCCAAAGCAAAAGAAGGTAACCCTGAAGGATATCGCCGAGCGGGTCGGAGTTTCATCAGCCAGCGTCTCGATGATCCTGTCCGGCAAGAAGCTCAATCGGTTCAGCGACGGCACGATCGATTCGGTCTACCGCACCGCCCGGGAACTTGGCTACAAGACGAAGCAGGCCAAGAAGGATCGACAGGTGATCCTCATCGTCTGCCCCTCGGTCATCAACCCGTACTTCGCCACGCTCATCCAGGGAATGGAGCAGGAGGCGAGCGCCCGCGGTCTCAAGACGATGATCATGACCACCTATTGGGATCTGCAGAAGGAGCGCCATGCCTGCGAGTTTGCGAAGAACCCCATCATCTGCGGGGTCATTTTCGCGATGATCCCCCAGGATCCCGAGATGGTCCGAGGCGTGAACACGTTCGTCCCGGTGATCGCCGTCGGGGACAGGCAGAGCGACGTCGGTCTCGATACGGTGGATGTCAACAACTTCAAGGCGGGGACGCTCGTCGCCGAGCACCTTTTGAACAAGGGACATACAGCGATTGCATACCTTTCGACGAGCCTGAACAAGGAGCACAGCGCCCGGGTGCGGCGATATGAAGGATTGAAGGCCACGATCGAAGCGGCGGGAGCGAAGCTCTTCCTCTATACGACGGAGATCTCCTCGTTCGTCGAACTGAACACCGTCGACATCGAGCACCGGAGCGGATACGCCCTCGCCAACCGCTGCCTGAGCCAGAGCCCCGAAGTGACCGCCATGGTCGCGATAAACGACATGGTCGCCTACGGGGTGATCGATGCGGTCAAGGATGCCGGCAAGGAGATCCCGGACGACATCAGCGTCTGCGGGTTCGACAACATCCACCCCTCATCGTTCAGCGGAGTGCAGCTCACCACCGTCGAGCACTACATCGTGGAAGGGGGCCGCAGCGCGGTCCGTCTCCTGTGCGAGAAGATCGATCCGAACTCCAATCGGATCGGGGAACGGATGGCGGTCACCCGCGTGGAGTATGAGAACAAGCTGGTCATCCGCTCCTCGACGGGAACGCCGAACCCCCGGCACGGAGAGTGATTCCAAGACCCGCCATCTTCATCCCTTTGCATCGCTTTTATGTAAGCGACCATATATCTCTCTCCGGTTTTTGTGCCCGAACCCTTTCCGAAAGAGCACATCATGTCGATATTGGAGATATGGAATTCCTCATCTCCACATCGGCGGACGGAACGCGCGTCCTTCTCTGGCCGAACCTCGCCCAGCTCTGGATCTGGTTCGTGATGTACTCCGTCATCGGCTGGCTCTGGGAGGTCGCCCTGTCCTTCCTCCAGGGAAGAGGGTTCGTGAACCGGGGTTTTCTCAACGGCCCCTACTGTCCGGTCT
>JAAZJI010000190.1 GCA_012800465.1 Spirochaetales bacterium | reverse complement strand
GCTTGAGAGAGCTCATCTGTTCTTTGCTTTACCAAATGGAGGTCGGGGAGGGGATAGGGTGCAAAGTCAGCGACATGGACATTGTCTTTGAATATGCTGATTCATTCACTTTCAAGAAAACGGTGGGAGGTGCGGGGGTACGAGCCGCCATAACGATCCGCAAGTTCGGCTACAGGTCGATAATCCATCTTGTAAGTCAAAGTGATGATGTTCGCGCACTGCTTCCGGAAGGATGCGAGTATTACTGTGCCGTTGACCATGATGCGGACTATCCACACTTGATCATCCAATTCCCTGTCGATGCTGAAATTCGTGCCAATGATATTCATATTGTTACAAAACGGGCGAACAGAGTCATGTATTTCAATGATGAAGGGATAATGACTCTTCCTCTTACAGAAGAATTCTTCAAGGCTGCCAAAAACTGTAACACATTGTTGTTGGGTGGGTTCACGTCGGTGTCCGATCCTAAACGGGGTATGAAGCAAGCTATAAAAGCTGTCGAGTATATAAACAGACACATGAGAAATGCTGTAATCTATTATGAGAGTTCCTGTCCTCCTGATGGCATAAAGCCGGAACACAATGAGATTTGGCGCAAGATCATGTCGGTCTCACATATTTACAGCATAAACGAGGATGAGCTTCAGCAACACATAGGAGAGAAAATCAACCTTCATGATGCTGCGAGCGTGATTGCTGCAATTGAAAAGCTGTCGGAAATTATTCCTTGTGACAATTATGTGATCCACACCAAATATTGGGCGTTGATGTATGGAAAAAATGCGTCCAGCTGCCTTGTCCCCCTGCAATTCGCTGTCGATATCTCTACGACAAGACTTCTATATGGAGATGAAATGACCGCGGAGGAGTTGAATAATGATACTCGCAATCGACCATATGATCCTGAAGGACTCAGTTTTAAAAAGCAGCTGGAGCAAAGGCGTTGGAAACGTGATGTAATTTGTGTTCCATCATACCTGGTTACTGAAAAAAATGTAGTTACCATTGGATTAGGTGACTCTTTTGTCGGAGGATTTATTGCAAAGCTCTCTGATGCTCTTGCCGATTCACTGGTTGGGAGAGCGGATTTTAGTCCTGCTCCCTCCTGAAACCGACTATAAGAAACGGGAGATTGTTATAAGAGGTAATAGAAAAAGGCCGCCAAAATTGACGGCCTTTCCTTGATTGCGCCTATCGATCAGTAGTTGACCAGGTTGTAGTTGGCGATGGCGCGGTTGATGTCGCGCGCCATTCCTTCGATGGCGCTTTCGGGGGTGCCTTCGCGGTTCGCCAGGCGTTCGGTGTAATCCTCGACGATCTTCCGAGACTCGCTGAAGACGCTGAGGAGAGCGCCGGCGTACTGGGGAGCCGAGCTGTGAAGCTGGTCGATCGCGACCTGGAACTGGGGATATTTGGCGATATTCTGCTTGAACACATCCGTCTCGGCGGCTTTCACCGTGATCGGGAAATATCCGGTCATCATATTCCAATATGCCTGCATGTCAGGAGAGATCATGAACTTCAGGAACTCCCATGACGCATCTTCGCGGCGGGTGTCCCCGGTGTTCATCATCCAGAGCGAACCGCCACCTACGGAGACGCCGCCGACGTCGTTCTTGTCGATCTTCGGGAAGTATCCGACACCGATCTCGAACTTGTCACCGACGTTGAGCAACAGGGATTTCAATGCGGCGGTGGACTCGAGGGTGATCGCGATGTTGCCGGCGATGAACGCCGCCTTCGCGTCGTTGTTCCCCCGGTTCAGATAGGGAGCGATATCCTCTTTGAGCACCTTGTCCCAGACGCGCATGATCTTCACTCCGCCACCGTTTCTGTCGAAGTCGACGGCGGTCGCATATGCATCGCCGCGTCCGTTGTTGTTGTTGACGTAGTGCAAGCCCTGCTTTCCGATCCATTGCTCGAAGAACCAGCCATAGTTGCCCATGCCGAAGCCGTAGCGCTTCACCGACCCGTCGGGGTTGTACTGCTTCAGCTTCGCGGCGACTTCGTAGATCTCCTCGAAGCTCGTGGGAACCTTCGTGATGCCGGCTTCGTCGAATGCGGTCTTGTTGTAGTACAAGAGCGGGGTGGAGCTGTTGAACGGCATCGAATGGAGGGTTCCTTCGACCGTATAGTACGCGGCGATGTTCGGTTCGATCTGGCTGATGTCGTACTTGTCCTTGTCGATGTATTTTTGCACCGGAAGGGTCCAGCCGGAGTCGATCAGATACCGGGTTCCGATATCGTAGACCTGCATGACATCGCACGGATAATTTCCGCCGGATGCCTAGATCTTGGCGAACTCATCGTCGTAGGTGCCTTGGAACTCGTACGTGACGTGGATCTTCCCCTCGTACTCCTTGTTGAACTGGTCAACCATATGGGCGATCGCTTCGCCGTTGACACCGCCCATCGCATGCCAGAAGGTCAGTTCGACCGGACCTTCCGCCTTTGCGGTTTCGGCTTTACCACCGGCAAAGACGGAACCTGTGAGCAAGAGCACCACGAGAAACAAACTGAGTGTTCTTTTCATCTTCTTCTCCTTCTCGGTTTCTTGAAATGGAACCCATTTCATCGATCAATATCGGATAAGGGTGATGGTGTACAGATGTTCCATCAGCCCTTAACAGCTCCGGCCATCAAGCCATGAATCAATTGCTTGTTCATGAACACGAAGATGCTCAGCGAGGGGACGATGACGATGATCACTCCGGCCATCATCAATCCGAGCGAATACGCATCGATGTCGTACAGCATCGAGATCCCCACCTGGACCGTCCGGTAGTGGCGTGAATTCGTGACGAGCAGCGGCCACATGTACTGGTTCCAGGTGTTGAGGAAGACATACGCCCCCAACGCTCCAAGCGCCGGGCGCGAGAGCGGAAGCACGATGCTGCCCATGAACCGGATGTTGCTGCAACCATCAAGCTTCGCCGCCTCATACAGCTCTTTCGCGAAGGTCAGATAGTACTGCCTGAGCAGGAAGATTCCCATCGCGCTGGTCAGAAAGGGGAAGGTAAGAGCCTTGTAGGAGTCGAGCCACCCCCAGCGCAACATCGTCAGGTAGTTGGCGATGATCGTCACCTCGCCGGGAACCATCATCGTTGAGAGTACCGCAAGGAAGAGCGCCCGTTTGCCCTTGAACTCCAGGAAGGAGAAGGCGAACGCTGCAAGGCTGCATGTGAACATCTGTCCAAGCATGACGGTCGTCGAGACGATGAACGAGTTGAGAATCATTCGCGGGAAGTTGTAGTATGACCCGGTCAACGCCCGGACGTAGTTCTCGAAGCTAACCGAACTGGGGATAAGCCGGTTGGTATAGATTTCATCCGGCTGCATCACCGAGATCGAGAGGGTATAGAGCAGGGGAATCAGGATGACCAGCATCAAGGGGATGTTCAGCAGGATTCTTCCGACGGAATGCCATTGATGGCGACGGAGCAATGTCTGTTTCATCAGTAGTTGACTCCTTTCTTCTCGAACCGGAACTGGACCACTGTGATCGCCAGCACGATGAGGAAGAGAATGACCGATCGGGCGGCGGCGGAACCGAATCGGAAGTTGAAGAACGCGTCCCTGTAGATCGACCAGACCATGACGTTCGTGGTATTGGAGGGACCGCCTTCGGTGAGCAGCTTGATCTGGCTGAAGGATTGGAACGCCCCGATGATGTTGATGATGATCTGGAAAAAGAGGGTCGGCGAGATCGTCGGAATCGTCACATGCCAGACCTTCTTCCAATATCCGGCGCCGTCGACGGAAGCGCTGTCGTACAGTTCGGCGGGAACGTTCCTCAGCCCGGCGCTGATGAAGATGAAGTTGATCCCGCTGGTGAGCCAGATCGTCACCCCGACCACGGAAGCGAGGGCGTACCGCACGTCCCCGGTAAAGTTTATCTGGGTTCCCAGAAGGTGATTGATGAGTCCGTTCGTCGGATGGAGAATCATCTTGAACGCCATGGAGGCGGCGGCGGAGGCGATCGCGATCGGCATCGCGTAGACCGCGGTCGCGAAGTCGGATCCGGGGAACTTCTTCTCCGTCAGGAGACTGGATGTCAACCCGACCAGCAGTCCGCCGAAGGCGACAAAGAACACAAACTGGAACGTGATGCTGATGCTCTTCCAGAATGACGGATCCCGAAAAAGACCGAGGTAGTTGTCCATCTCGGTGAAGAGCACGAAGATCTTTGGTTGTCCGGTCTTGTCGGTCAAAAAAGCGCTTAGATAGATCGTCCTGAAAAACGGATAAAACAGGAACAGTCCGAAAACCACAAACGAGGGGACCAGGAAGAGGTAGGGTTCCACGGTGTCGAGAAACCCTTTCCGGATTCCCCGGGCATCGCTCTTCCTCTGAACTGCTCTCATACGCTTCCTCCCGTCCGCAGGAGCATTTCCTGCAATTGAACCCAGGTTAAAAACATTTGTTGAAAATGCTCCTACAGGTGAAGTATACCGCTTCAAAGAAAAGAGTACAAGTGTAAAATTAAGCGTATTATAAGTTGCTTTTTACTAATGGATTAGCTATACTGATTTTTAGAAATGATGTTGAATAATTGTGTTAAATATAAGTTAAATTTAACAAACAATCAACTTGTTTTTTAAATAAGATAACCGTATCGCCGGAAGGAAACATGAGCATGATGCAAAGGGGAGAGGTACGATGAGGATTTACGCACACCGGGGATATAGCGGGGCATATCCGGAGAACACGATGCTCTCGTTCACCAAGGCGTTGGAAGCGGGGGCGGACGGGATCGAATTGGACGTGCAGCTCTCCAAAGACGGCCACGTCGTCGTCATCCATGATGAGACCTTGGATCGGACCACCGACGGGGCGGGGAGCGTGGCGAGCCGCTCGTTGGCGGAATTGCGCAAGTTCAACGCCGCGAAGCTCTATAAAGGCGGGGCGGAGTTCCACCCGATTCCGACCTTCGACGAGTATTGCGCCTGGGTTTCGACCACCGGCCTCGTGACTAACGTCGAGCTGAAGACCGGGCTCGTCTACTACCCCGACCTGGAAGAGAAGTGCATCGACATCATCAGGAAGCACGGCCTTGAAGGGAAGGTCTTCTTCTCCTCCTTCAACCATCTTTCGCTCGTCGCCGTCAAGAAGCTCGAACCGAAGATCAAAGTCGGTGCGCTGGTGATGGAGTGGGGGCTGCAAGGAGCCGGAAAAGCGGTCAGCGCCTATGGGTTGGACTACTACCACCCTCCCTTCCAGTCGCTCAGCAAAGCGCAGGTCAGGGAGTGCCACATCCACAACGTCAAGGTGAACGTCTGGACGGTGAACTCGATGAAAGCGCTCGAGGATTGCTATGAGTGGGGGGTGGACGGCATATTCACCGATTTCCCCAAAGTGGCTCGGGCGTACGTCGACGCCCGGTGACATTCACCCTTTCAGGTTCGCCTCCGCTGTTCTATACTGACGGTGGAGGGCTTCCATGGTTCGACAATCATTCTTCGCCGGCTCCTGGTATCCGGCCGATCCGGCTTCCCTCGGCAACCTCATCGGAGGGGTGAAGGAGTCGAGGGAAGGAGCCACCGCCCGGTTCGCCGTGGTGCCTCACGCCGGTCTTTCCTATTCGGCGATCGGGATCGCCCCGTTCTTCGAAAACTTCGACCGGTCCGTCGCCCGCCTCCTGGTCATCGGGCCAAGCCACTACGCCCACATCCCGGCCGATCGGCTCGTCGTCGGCCCCTTCGATTCCTACGAGACGCCGCTCGGATCATTGGAAGGGTTCACCCTCGATGGAGCAAAAGCATCGGATGCTTCCCTCCTTCAGCGGGAGCATTCGGTCGAGATGGTCCTTCCGTTCATCGCGGGTCTCAAGCGGCCGCCCAAGGTGGGCACCGCCCTCGTCAATCACTTCTCCTCGCTGAAGGCCCTGGATGAGATGAGCGACTTTCTGCTCGAAGAGGATGAGGGGCTTTCGATCGTCGCCAGCAGCGATTTCACCCACTACGGCCCCCGCTTCGGGTTCAGCGTCCTTTCCGAACAGGAGGCCAGGGAGCGAGACATGCATGTGGCGCATCTTCTTGCCTCCGGAGCGATCGAAGAGGCCTTTTCGTTCTTTACCGGAAACCGCCATACGATCTGCGGGTGGGCGAGCGCGGCTCTGGTCGCCAATATCGCAAGGCGCAAGGGGATGAAGGGCGAGGTGGCGGGCTACTACACATCGAATGACGTATCCGGACGGGATGATGGTGATTTCGTCGCCTATGCGACGATTCTCTGGAGGCACGATGGACGAATATCATGACCTGTTGCTCACGCTCGCCCGGGAGGTCATATCCGCCTCGCTGGATATCGGGGACGTTCCGACCTATGACCAGCTCAAGAGGCGGGACGACCCGTTTTTCACCCAAAAGAGAGGAGTCTTCGTGACCCTCAGGAAGAAGGACGGGGCTCTCCGGGGGTGCATCGGCAGCCTGATCGGCTCGTTGCCGCTGGTCGACCAGGTCGTCCGGCTCGCCTATGACGCCGCCTTCAACGATTACCGTTTCAAGCCGGTCGCGGCACGGGAGCTTGACGATCTTATCATCGAGATCTCCCTGTTGACCGAGCCCGGGCCCGTTTCAAGCCGGAACGCGATCCGGGTAGGCGTCGATGGGATCATTCTCGAACATGGGGGACGAAGCGCGGTGTTCCTCCCCGGCGTCGCGACCGAGCAGGGCTGGGATCTCGAGACGACGTTGAAACACCTTTCCGTCAAGGCGGGGTTGCGGGCGAATGCATACCTCGATCCGCATACCGCCTTCAAGGTCTTCCAGGCGACCTCATTCAGCGAGAAACGCGATGAAGACGCGATGTGACTTCTGCTACCGGGAATGCGCCCTCGGCGAAGGGCAGCGGGGGGTCTGCCATATCCGGGTCAACCGCAACGGTGCGATCGTCACGGAGAACTACGGCGAGGTCGTCGCCCTGGCGCTCGATCCGATCGAAAAGAAGCCCCTCTATCACTTCAAACCCGGCTCCTACACCCTCAGCGTCGCCCTCTTCGGATGCAACCTCTCCTGTTCCTTCTGCCAGAACTACTCCATCAGTCAGAAGGAGTTCCATTCACGAAGATCAAGTGAGTATCTTTCTCCGGAAGAGCTCGTCCGGCAGGCGGTCGAGCGGAAGGTCTCCGTCTCCTTCACCTACAGCGAACCGATCGTGTGGCAGGATTACCTGCTTGATTGCGCCCGGATCGCCAGCGATGCGGCGATCCCGACGATTCTCGTCTCGAGCGGAACGTTCAGCAAGGCCTCCCTGTCCCGGATCCTTCCCTTCATCGATGCGTACTCGATCGACCTGAAGGGCGACGAGAGCTTCTACCGGCGCTACTGCTCCGGATCCATGAAGCCGGTCATCAGGAGCCTGGAGATCCTGGCGAAGACCTCCGCCACGGTGGAGGTGACCACCCTTCTGATCGAAGGCGAGCACACCCTCTCGGATGTGAAGGAGCTGGGGACGATGCTCCGGGAGATGGGGATCCGGGTGTGGCACCTGAGCCGATACCATCCCGCCTACAAGCTCGATCTTCCCGCGACGAGCGAATCCTTCCTCCGGGAAGCCCTCGCCGTGGCGAAGGAGCTGAAGATCCCCCACGTCTACGGAGGCAACAGCCACCAGGATCGGGATACCCGCTGTCCGGAGTGCGGCGCCCTGCTGGTCAAGCGCTATCCCCACCAAACAAAAGTGTTTTTGAAAGAGGGGAAATGCACCTGTTCCCATCAACTCTATGGAGACATGGAGAGCTGAGGTTTGATATAGTGAGGGAAGGAGAATCATCATGACGGATGTCTATATTCAACGGGTCCATGCGCTGAGGGCGAAAAAGTACAACTGCGCCCAGGCGGTGGCGTGCACGTTCAGCGAGGAAGTCGGCCTCGAAGAGGAGCTGCTCTTCCGGATCATGGCAGGGTTCGGCGGGGGCATGGGCGGACACGAAGCGACGTGCGGAGCCCTAAGCGGCGCCGTTTCGATCATCAGCATGCTTTCCAGCGGTACGAGCGTCGATCCGGAGGTGAAGGCGCTCACCTATCAGCGGGTCGCCTCCCTGGTCAAGAGGTTCAAGGAGAAGGCCCAAAGCCTGGTCTGCCGGGAGATCCTGGGGGAGGATGACGGGAAGGTCCTCCTCGGCTGTGAGGAGTGCATCGACGAAGCGGTGATTCTCGTCGCCGAGTTTCTTACCGAGCTGAAGACATGAAGGGCTATCCGGGGCGGATCATCATCTGCGGGCTCGATCATCAGGGAGAGCCGGTCGCCCTCTACATCCTGACCGCCCGCTCCTCTTCAAGCAGGGAGCGCATCCTCACCGTCAGGGAGGACGGGCTCCGGGTCGAACCGACCCGGAACGCTCAGGGAGGCGATCCCTCCCTGCTGTATTACCGCGCTTCCTTTCAGCGGGACGGGGCGATCATCATCGCCAACGGGACGCACGGCGAACGGTTCACACGGACGCTTGCGATCGAAGAAGCGCTCGGCGACGAGCTCTATGAACCGGACGATCCGATCTACACTCCCCGCATCGCGGCGGTGTTCGACCTGGAGAGAGCGAAGTACTCCTTCGCTTCGATCACTCGGGCTGAGGACGGCTCATGTGTCCGGAGCTTCTTCTCCTTTGACGCACTGAAAGCCGGGCAGGGACATCGAATCCAAACCTACGAAGGGGATCCGAAGAATCCCCGAGCGTTC
>JAAZJI010000189.1 GCA_012800465.1 Spirochaetales bacterium | reverse complement strand
TCTTCATTTCCCGATTCGCGGGGAATCGCGGAAAGGTCGGAAAAATAGGACCAGAGGCCCTGAGGCTCGAGACCCCGTACTGCGTCTTGCATATGAACTACTCCCTGTGTGGATGATTTAGGAAAATCGGTCTCGGATGAGATCCCCGTCGATGAAAAGTCCTTTCATCTGGAGGTTCTTGTCGAGCACGAGGATATCGGCGAGGTTGCCCGGAATGAGCATTCCCATCTTCGAGAGGCCGTAGATCCGGGCGGGGTTGGTCGAGCTCATCTGGACCGCATGTTCGATGGGAATCTCCCAGGAGATGACGTTCCTGAGCCCCTGAAGCATCGTCAGGCCGCTGCCGATGAAGAGGTTGGGGTCGTCCTTTGCGACGAACGCTCCGTTTGGCCCGAGGGTTGCGGGAATTCCGTTGGCGGTCAGGGATCCGCCTCGCTGGCGGGTCGGCTTGAGGGAATCGGTGATCATCACGATGTTGTCCAGCGGCTTGTCCCTGAGGAGCATCTTCACCAGCTGCGGGTGGACATGGACTCCGTCGGGAATGATTTCGCACTGCATGTCCTTTTCGATGAGGATCGCTCCGACGGTTCCCGGATCGCGGTGATGGAGCCGGCTCATCGCATTGAAGAAATGGGTGGAGTGCAAAATGCCGACCTGCATCCCCTCGAGGATGTTCTCATAGCTGGCGTCGGTGTGTCCGGCAAGCAGAACGATGCCCCGCTCCCTGGCCAAGAGGGCCAGTTCACGCATTCCTTTGAGCTCGGGGGCTACCGTCATGCAGATGATGTTGCCGTCGCCGGCATCGATGATCTTGTTGAAGACCGCCAGATCCACCGGAAGCACGCCTTTCGGGTTCTGGGCTCCGATCCGCTTCATGGAGATGAAGGGGCCTTCGACGTTGATTCCGAGGATCTTGGCCCCTTTCTCGTTGCCCATCGCTTCGCTGATCGCTTTGATCGAGCGGATCATCTCGTCGAGGATGTTGGTATAGATCGTCGGCATGAACGCCGATACCCCGACATCCGCCAAGCGCTCGCTCATCTGGAGGATCGAGTCGGGATCGCTGTCCTCGGTCCCGTAGCCGCCGATTCCGTGCAGGTGGCTGTCGATCATGCCGGGGGTGATGTACCCGCCGGCCGCATCGAGGATCGTGGTATCCGGGGGAAAGTGCTTGTTGTTGAAGCGGGACATGTTGAAGATGTCCCCGATCTTCCCGTTTTCGTTGATATAGACCCCACAATCTCTGAGCTTTCCATATCCCGTTACAACGGTACCGTTTATCAACACGGTTCTTTGGCTCATGGCATGATCCTCTCTCCTTAATAATAGAAAGAGAAGACTCAACGGTCAATGAAGCGTGAGGTCGTTCAACCACTTACCGATAAATTTGGTATAATTACATTATTACGAGTAAGGAGGGCATAACCTTTGGATAATAAAGAACTGTCTATCAAAAGTGATAGTAATTATAAAAAGCTATTGTTAGAGTTAAAAGAGAAAGTAAGAAGTAGTCAACTTAAAGCTGCAATAAAGGTGAATTATGAATTGTTGGATTTGTATTGGA
>JAAZJI010000188.1 GCA_012800465.1 Spirochaetales bacterium | reverse complement strand
TTCATATAAACCGCTCAATACCACCAATCTATCGGTCTCGCTCCGCTCGGTGCCGGTGGGATTCCCCCCCGGACGGCGGCGGTCCATCTCCTTCTGGATCGCTTCGAGATCGACGGCGAAGCCGCTTTCGACCCCGTCGACGATGACCCCGAGGGCCGGCCCGTGCGACTCGCCGAAGGTTGTTACGGAGAACAGATTTCCGAATGTGTTGTGACCCACGACCCCTCCTTGAGACCAAGGACGGAAAGAACCAGTTCGGCGTTCTTCTCCTTCGCCTGGTCAAAGGGTAATTGTATCAAATGGTCGCAATCCTTGGAATAGCGGCGATCACGCCGCTCGTAGACCCGATGGAACGACCCCTCCACGTCATCCTCGTCCAGAAAAGGGGGGATCCCCCCGCGGAGGATCCGCTTAAGGAGACGGGCTTCCTCGACATGCAGGTACACGAGGATTCCATGTTCCTTGACGATCTTCATCAAGGGGTCGTTGTCGGCGGCCCCGCCACCGAGACTGATGACGAGGTTCTCTTCGGAAAGGATCTCCTGCAGGGTCTCGACCTCCATCCATTGGAAGGCTTCTTGGCCCGATGAGCGATAGAAGGTCCGGATCGGCTCGCCGATCTTCCGTTCGATCTCCCGGTCCAGGTCGGACCACCGGCGGCCCAGCCGCTTTGCAAGCAGCTTTCCGATCGTGGTCTTCCCGCTGTGCTTGATCCCACAGAGAAAGATGTGGCCCATCTCAATCCTCGAAGAGCTCGACCCAGGAGAGCGGGTAGACGCCGATCCGGGGAACGACGGACCGGTTTCCGGCGAAGCGTTCCTTCCGGCTTTTCTCCCGATCCTCCAGCTTGCGGCTTTCGATCTTCGCCTGATATCGCGCTTCGTGGAGGTTTTTTCTCATATCCGCCTCATAGCGGTTGACCCGGATCGTCTTCTTCAGGGCGTAGTGGAAGGTGATGATGAGCAGGTACCAGAGGATGGCGAGCCCGATGGGCTGGTAGGTGAGGAACCCGCCGGCGGACACCGGCGCGCCCGGGTCGCTGGCGACCGCGTAGAGGGTGAGGGCGTTCGGAACAATCAGGAAGATCGTCAGAAGGAGTGGGATGAACCAGTAGAGGCCCTGGCGCGAAAAGAGGAAGCGCAGGCACGATCCGAAGGCGAGAAAGTTCAGGAGAACCGTCAACAACGGCAACACATAGATTGCGACCATGGCTCCTCCGCTGGAATAGGTTACTTCTTCCATGATACCATACTCACCGGAGATTGGGGAATGGTATGAAGTTGCACAATGAGATCGATTTCGACCTGCTGATCCGGCGGAATCGACCGCGGGCGATCGATGTCCGCGGTCCGTTCTATCGGGATACGACCGCGATCATCCACTCCTCGGCGTTCCGACGCCTGAAGCACAAGACCCAGGTCTTCTTCGCTCCCTCGAACGACCACATCTGCACCCGGATGGAGCACTGTCTCCACGTCGCCTCGATCGCCTCGACGATCTGCAAGGGGCTCGGACTGGACAGCGACCTTGCGTGGGCGATCGGAATGGGGCACGACCTGGGGCATACGCCCTTCGGCCACACCGGGGAGAAGATCCTCTCCAGGATGATGGAACAGCAGGGCCTCGGCAATTTCGAGCATGAGAGGCACTCCCTCAGGGTGGTCGATTTCCTCAGTGAACAGGGAAGGGGGTTGAACCTCACCTACGCGGTTCGGGACGGCATCGCTTCTCATAACGGGGAGCACCTCGTGAAGTCGATCAAGCCGACCTTCGAAGTGCGGGATCTCGGAAATCAGGCGATCCTTCCCGCCACCTACGAAGGAGCGGTGGTCCGCTTCAGCGATACGATCGCCTATCTGGGGCGGGATTTCGAGGATGCGTGTCGGCTGGGGGTCATCCGGAAGGATGCCCTGCCTCCTCGGGTGGCGAAGAAGCTGGGCGGGTCGAACGCCCGGATCATCGACACGCTCGTCAACGATCTCATTCTCCATTCCAACCCTGTCGAGGGAATCTCCTTCAGCGACGAGCTCTTCCCCGTCATCGAGGAGATGATGCGGTTCAACTATCGGGAGATCTACAAAAGCCCGATGCTGGAGGGGTACGAGCGGTATTTCGAACGGCTCTTCACCCTGATCATCACCTATCTGAAGACCCTCCTCTCGGAGTGCGGAGACGATGAGCTCTGCTACAAGGATGAGCGCAACATGCTGGCGATGGGGTTCTACCACCACAAGATGGAGATGGAGGAGGCGTATCTGGCTCATGACGGGAACCAGGACCGCCTCGTCTACGACTATATCGCGGGAATGAGCGACCACTTCGCCCTCGACTGCGCCAACGAGATCCTCAAACCGGAGCACCTCAATGATTCGATCGAGCAGTCGTTGACCGGCAAGTGGTTCGATGTCCGTTAGTTCAGCTCCTTGTCCAGCTGCTTGATCTCGCCGATGAACTGCTCGATGTCGTTGAACGCCTTGTAGACCGCAGCGAAACGGACGTACGCCACCAGGTCGACGGTCTTCAACTGCCGGAGCGCCTCCTCGCCGATTTCGGTGGAGGAGATCTCCCGCCGGTTGCCGAGCTTGAGCATGATCGCGTCCTCGATGTTCTGCAAGAGGGTCTCGATCCGGTGTTCGCTGATCGAAAGCTTCTCCGTGCAGGAGCGGATTCCGCGTCCGACCTTGGAGATGTCGAACATCTCCCTCCGGCCGTCCCGTTTGATCACCATCACCGGTTTGTCCTCGATCCGCTCATAGCTGGTGGACCGGTACCCGCAGGCAAGGCACTCCCGCCGCCTTCGGATCGCGGTTCCGCTTGCGTTCTGTCGCGATTCGAGAACCTTGTCTTCCAATGAGGAACAACGGGGGCAGCGCATCTTCTCCTCCTTCTCATCCTTATGGTACAGGGGGCTCGGGGAAAAGGCAATCGATAGTGTCGTGCCCAGCAAATATCTTCCTGAATTCCGAGAAACGAACACTAGAGGATAAACATAGTGCTCCATCAATTGTTAATAATTCTAAAATTGAATGAAGTTTTGTTGTAATGTGTCGGCCGTTGTGATAATAATAACAGAAGGAGGGTGCAATGGCCGAGTCGGTATCCAGCTGCGTCAAACGCATCGTAGACAAATCCCCCTTCATCGGGGAGATGCTCACCTTGGGAATCCTGTCCTTTTCCAACTATGCCGCCCTGATCGGCGCCGAGGTCGAACGGGCCCTCGGCAAGCCGGCGAAAAGCAGTGCGATCGTCATGGCGCTACGCCGCTATGGGGAGGATCTGAAGCGGTCCAACCTGGCCCGTGACACCGCCAACGTCGGATATCAGATCGTCATGAAGACGAATATCTTCGACATCAACCTGGTTCGCCGCGACTCCTTCATCAGCAAGCTCGGGTCGTTGTATGATCAGATCTCCACCGAGAAAGGGGATTTCCTCAACATCACCCTCGGCAGCCACGAGATCTCCCTCGCGGTGAGCGAAAAATACCGCCCGCTGATCAAGGAGCTCACCAAGGACGAGGAGGTTCTCAACAAGGAGGATGACCTGGTCGCGCTCTCCCTGGTCTTCACCGGCGACTTCCTCCAGACGCCCGGAATCGTCTACGAGGCGGTGCGCCACCTGGCCTGGCAGCAGATCAACGTCATCGAGATCGTCTCGACGATGAACGAGCTGACGTTCGTCATCTCCCGGGAGGATTCGATGCGCGCCTTCGACGTCCTGCAGAACTTCCTCCGTGTCCAATAGGCTCACCCTGATCGTATCCCCGATCGGAGGCGGAAAGACGCGCCATCTTTCCAATCTGAACCTTCCTTCCCCCCATTGCGGGGTGGTCACATCTTCCAACATCGAGAAGACGATCTATCACATCAAGGACCTTGTCAGCGGAGAAGAGCGCCTGCTCCTCAGTGAAGCATACCTGCCCAACGCTCGAAGATTCGGCCGCTTCTTCGTCCTTGAGGAGACCTTCGATTGGGCGAACGAGCGGATCATCTCCAACCTCGAAGGTTCCAAAGCCGTCGTCTTCGATGAGATCGGGCGGATCGAGATCGAGGGGTGGGGGCTGAAATCTTCCTTCCTCAAGGCCCTTCGGACACCGGATATCGAGATTCACGCCGCCGTCCGCGACACCCTCCTGAAGCAGGTGGTCGAAGCGTTCGCCTTGGAAGAAAGGATCTCTCGGATCATCCGTCTTTAGAAAGGGTATTCACTCCATCGATACAGGTCGGGTGGAGGCGCGAAAACCCCAATGATCACATCATCAAGCTTCCAGGATGCTCGGATTGGGCTTCACCGTCCACAAGCATCCTTTTTCACCTACATGAACAGATTGGCGATACGATACACCAGAAAAGCCAGAATCAGCGAGGTCGAAACATAATATCCAAGGATCCGCAACGTCCATTTCAGCGATCTCGTTTCCTGATAAGTGGATGTGATGGCCATGAGGCACGGTGCATTGAAGGTGACGGCGAAGATGAACGCCAAAGCCGCCGGTGCCGTAAGCGAAGCGAGAAGCACGCTTTCAAGTCCGACCGCCACTTTGCCGCCGGATCCGACCGTAGCGGTGAAGAGACTTCCGGCACCCAGGTAGAGCGAGCCGAGGACACCCAAAGCGGCCTCCTTGCTGACCATGGAGGCGAAGTAGGCCAGGAACGTCTGCCATGTCAAGCCGAAGACGATCGTCACGGGCTCGATCGCTCGACCGAAACGATACAACAGCGACGCATCCGGATTGCCCGAGGTGCTATACGTCAAAAGCCAGAAAACGAAGGAAACGAGAAAGATGACCCGAAGCGCCCTCGCCAGGATGTCCCACGTCCGGACAAGGATCGAGCGCAACAGCGCCTTCCATCGTGGCTTGTGATACGGTGGAAGTTCCATGATCAATCCTGCGCGATCCTCTTGTCGAATCAGTTTCGAGCCGAAAATCCTGGCCGTTATCAGCATGTGCAGACCGGCGACAAGGAAGATGGCGACGATGACCAACGGGGCCCACGCCCCGAAGAACAGGGACGAAATCACGGGTACGATGGCCCATGTCGCGGCGCAGGGGACGACCCAGGCCAAGGCGATCGTCAGGACACGCTGCCCCCAGGAGTCGATGACACGGGTACCGGCGGCTCCGCCGATCGTGCAGCCGAAGCTGACGACCAGGGGCATGACCGATTTCCCTTGCAGTCCCAGTCTGGCCATGGTGCCGTCAAAGATATAGGAGACCCGGGCCATGTAGCCAACTTCTTCCAAAAATCCGAACACGAGATTGACACCGAGGACAAAGCCGATCATGGCCACGGCGAAATACAAGGTGTTCAACACGACCTGATTGATCAGGTCGATCAGGATCCGAGATACGCCGATCGAACTCAAAACCTCTGCGATCGGCCCGCCCAGCCTGGGGATCATACCGCCAAGCACCATGATCGGCGTGGCGGGGATGAAGGAGGCGACAAGGCCAAGAAGGATGATGAGCACGGCGAGCGGTTTCCCCCATCTCCGATGGGTCGCCAGCCTGTCGAATCTGGAAAGAAGCGGTTTCCCCTGTTTTTGGACGAGCGCCTCGGAAAGCAGTTCATCGATCCATTGAAATTTGCATCCGCTTGTATGCAATGCGCCGTTTTGGATGGAAGAGAGGATCGTCTCCACATCCCGATATGCTTCGGCTTCCACGGTGTTTTTCACCGTGTCCAGAATCGCCGTGTCGCCCTCGATGAGCTTTGTTGCAAGCCAAGGGGCGGAGTAGTTCCCGATCCCTGCTTCCGGCATCAAGGCGAGAAGGTTCTCATAGATCCCGTCTCCAATGGCGTGATACTTTGCGATCAAGGAATCGATGTCGATTCGCTTCTTCTCCTTCAGGGCGCGATCGACGGCTTCGAAAAAAGCCCCATACCGTTTGCGGTCTGCGGCGACGAACGGGATGACGGGGATTCCAAGCTTGTCTTCGAGTCTTGCCGCATCGATCCTTTTTCCCTGAGCCTCGGCCACATCCACAAGATTCAGCAAGAGGATTGCAGGGCACTCGATGCCGGTATAATCGGCCAGCATGAAGAGACTTCTGGAGAGTTGGGAAGCGTCGGCGAGGATACAGACGACATCCGCCTCGCCGGAAGCGATGTAGTCGCGTGTAATGATTTCCTCTTCCGAATTGGCGGAGAGGCTATACGTACCGGGCAAGTCGGTGACACGATAACGTATGCCGTCTCTGACATAATATCCTTCCTTCTTCTCAACGGTTTTGCCGGGCCAGTTGCCGACACGCTGACGGGCGCCGGTCAAGCCGTTGAACAGCGTGGATTTGCCGGAGTTGGGCTGACCCAACAGGGCGATCACAGGTTGTCCGGTCATCGTCGCAGCATTCATTCGACCACCTCCACGAAGACGTTTTTGCTTTCCTCCCGATTGAGAGCGACTACGGTGTCTCGACCGTAAAAGAGAAGAGGGAACTTGTTTTCGTTGTGCAAGACCTCAAGTTCACAACCTATCGTCAGTCCAATGGATGTTATCCGGCTCAGGAACCGCTGATCACCTTCTATCTCCGAAACGACGACTTTTCGACCTGTACCGACTTTGTCAAGCGTAATCATCCGATTGCAACCTCATATCACGGCTTTTTCGCCACATTGGGAACTTCCGATGAGAAGTCCATCAATAGTTAGTCATGGCTAACTATTGATGATTCTACCTCTTTATCCGTTCATGTTCAACTATCTTTTTCAGCCCATGGTTTTCCCGGGAGGAGGCGAGGAGACCGAAAGGTCTTGTGTTTCTTTGGTCTCTTGCGGTATACCCTTCAACATATATGAATGAATTGTTTTGGTTCGGAATGCTCCTGGTCAACTTCGCCTTCATCCTGACGGCGTTCCGATTGTGGGGGAAGACCGGATTGTTCATCTGGGTCCCCGTCAGCATCATCGTGGCGAACATCCAGGTGACGAAGAACGTGACGATCTTCGGTCTGGAGGCGACCTTGGGCAACATCGTCTATGCGACCTCGTTTCTGGCCACCGACATCCTCGGCGAGTTCTTCGGAAAGAAAGAAGCGTACAAGGCGGTCGGAATCGGATTTTTCAGTCTGGTCGCGATGACCGTCCTGATGCAACTTGCCCTGGTCTTCACACCGTCACCTGCGGATATCGTACACGATTCGATGCTTGCGATCTTCTCTCTGATGCCCAGGATCGCCCTCGCTTCGCTGGTCGCATACCTGGCGAGCAATCTCCATGACGTGTGGGCGTTCGCCTACTGGAAGAGCAGGAAACCGGGGCGGAAGACGCTCTGGATGCGCAACAACTTCTCCACCGTCGTCAGCCAGCTGATCGACACGGTCCTCTTCACTTCGATCGCCTTCCTGGGGGTCTATCCCCGAGGGGTGCTCCTTCAGATCGGCGTCTCGACCTATCTTCTGAAATGGATCGTGGCGGTGCTCGACACCCCCTGCATCTATCTTGTGCGCAGGTGGGTCGACCGGGGACACATCCCTACCGGGGAACGACTTTGATCTTGTTCTGCAGGTCGACGACCCCGCGGACGGTTCCGGCGAAGATGAACTCGCCGGTATTCTTCCGTTCCTTCAGGAGGCGGTCGGTGTAGGTGACTTCTCGACCGTCCTCATAGAGGAGGCGGAAGCCGAAGTGGCAAAGCACCGCATGGGCGGCGCAGAAGTCCCAGACATAGACCGACGAGTTCATCGCCCCCTGGATCTCGGGGTAGATCACCGGGGCCAGAAGGTGGAGGATCGCCGACCCGAAGACCCGGATCTTCCCATGGAAATTGGTGAAGTCGCACAGCCGATGCCCGCTCGAGGCCATCGCGACTTGGTGGATCGTATCCTTCTGAAGATTCGGGAAAAAGGGTTTACCGTTTATCAAGAGCTCTTTTCCGGGGTCGAGCCGGATGAACAGGTCGTCGACTCCGAGTCCCATCCGCGGGGCGCTGATCATCGCCCCCACCGGGTTCCGTTCCCGATCGAGGATGCCCAGAGCCACCGCCCAGGTCGGCAGCCCCTGACTGTAGCCGTCGGTCCCGTCGATCGGATCGATGACGAAGGTGTAGGGAGCGTCATCGGCAAAGGGGTCGACCGCTTCCTCGCTGATGATGTTCGCCTGGGGAAGACGGGCCTTGATGAAGGAGACGAGGCGGTCGCTGATCGTCGTATCGACCTCGGTGATCACCGTCCCGTC
>JAAZJI010000187.1 GCA_012800465.1 Spirochaetales bacterium | reverse complement strand
CGAAGAGGTACCATATATGATACGAGAGTTCGAAGGACGTACGGAACAGGAAGCGATCGCGAAGGCGATCGAGGAGCTGAACATCGAGCGGGAAGATTTCGATGTCGAGATCATCGAGTCCTCACGCAAGGGGCTGTTCAAGAAGAACAGCGTGAAGATCAGAATCCACTTCGATGACGGGATGGATGAGGAGGAGGCCTTCCAGGACGAAGGCGAGGATCTGGCCGAGCCGTTCGACAACGAGCTGGAGGACAAGGTCCTCACGTTCGTGGCGACGGTCCTCGAGAAGATGGGGTATGCCGGCAACGTCTCGATCGCCTTTCGGAAGGAGCGGAAGATCGGGCTACGGATCGACAGCGAGAACTCCAACATCATCATCGGCCGGAAGGGCAAGAACCTCGATGCGCTCCAGCTGCTGACGAACGTCTTCGTCGGACAGCAGAACTCGGACGTCCGGGTGGTCGTCGACAGCGAGAACTACCGGATCCGCCACGAGGAGCAGCTGATCCGTCTTGCATACCGGACCGCCGAACAGGTCCTCAAAAGCGGGAGGAGCCGTCTCCTCGAGCCGATGAACCCCTATGAACGGCGTCTGGTCCACACCGCCCTGAACGATTTCGGCGGAGTGGAGACCAAGAGCGAGGGGGACGGCCTCTACAAACAAGTGCGAATCAGCGCCACGAACTGACCCGATGCCGCCTGCCGAGCCGCAGGTGGTTTTTTCTCTCCTTTTGATGCTTGACAAGTTAACCGGGCGAATCTACCATGAGTAGTGTATCGTATGATACATGACACTATATCTTGAGTGTATAGGAAAAGGGAAGTTGGGTGAAAAGCCCACGCGGTCCCGCCGCTGTGATGGGGAGCGATTGGAGATTACCACTGGAGCGATCCGGGAAGGTTCCATGAGCTGCGATCCTGAGCCAGAAGACCTTGCCTATATGGTCACGCCGCCACGGAGCATGGCAGGAGCGTGAAGGCCGACGGGCCTTTGTCCTTCTTGCCGCTTCGGGCAAGGAGCAATCATGGTTACCATCATCAAGCGTGATGGTCGGGAAGTCTTCTGCGAGGCACGGAAGATCACCGACGCCATCTCGAAAGCGGCCCACGCCGCCGGCGAGCCGATCGATTCGGTCGCGCTCACCAATCGGGTTCTGGAGCAGATCACTCATCGAACCACCGTTGAGGTCGAAGAGATCCAGGATCTCGTCGAAGAGGCGCTCATCGAAGCGAACCACCCCAAGACCGCGAAAGCGTACATCCTCTACCGGAAGGAGCGGCAGCGGATCCGCGAGGGCAACGCCCTGATCAAGGCGACGCAGAACCTCTTCGACTCCTATCTCGAAGACAGGACCTGGCAGATCAAGGAGAACGCCAACGCCCGAAAGAGCGTCAACGGAATGAACAACTATATCCGCGAACGGCTGACGGAAAGCTACTGGCTGAACGACATCTACCCCAAGAACATCAGGGATGCCCACCTGGAGGGGACCCTCCACCTGCATGACCTGGGGTTCTTCGGACCCTACTGCTGCGGATGGGATCTCCGTCAGCTTCTGGAGACGGGGTTCGGAGGAGTGGAGGGGAAGGTCTCCTCGAAGCCGGCGAAGCACCTCCGCTCCTTCCTGGGGCAGATCGTCAACGCGACGTTCACCCTCCAGGGCGAATGCGCCGGGGCCCAGGCCTGGTCCTCCTTCGATACCTACTGCGCTCCCTTCGTCCGCTCCGACAACCTGGAGTACCGGGAGGTGAAGCAGGCGATCCAGGAGTTCGTCTTCAACCTCAACGTACCCACCCGGGTCGGGTTCCAATGCCCGTTCTCCAACCTGACCTTCGACATCACCCCGCCGAAGACCCTCAGCGAGCAGCCGGTGATGATCGGCGGGGTTCTTCAGGATACCTGCTACGGGGAGTACCAGGAGGAGATGGACCTGATCAACAAGGCGTTCTGCGAGGTGATGGAGGAGGGGGATGCCTCCTCCCGGGTGTTCACCTTCCCGATCCCCACCTACAACGTCACCCGGGATTTTCCATGGGAGAGCGAGGTCGTCGACGCGATCTTCTCGATGACCGCCAAGTACGGGATCCCCTACTTCTCCAACTATGTGAACAGCGACCTCAGCCCCGAGGACGCGCTTTCGATGTGCTGCCGGCTCCGCCTCGACACCAGCGAACTGCGCAAGCGCGGCGGCGGGCTCTTCGGCTCGAACCCCTTGACCGGTTCGATCGGGGTGGTGACGATCAATCTCAGCCGGCTCGCCTATGAAAGCGCGAATGAACATGAGTTCAGGGAAAAGCTGTTGTCCGCCGCCCTGCTGGCCAAGGAGAGCCTGGAGATCAAGCGCAAGATCATCGAAGGGGAGACGAATCGGGGAATGTACCCCTTCAGCAGGGTGTATCTTTCGAGCGTGAAGGAGAGCCAAGGGGCCTACTGGGCGAACCACTTCTCCACGATCGGGGTGCTCGGCATGGAGGAGGCGTGCATCAACCTGCTGGGAACCAGCCTGCTCGAGGAGGAGGGACAGGCCTTCGGACTGAGGACCCTTTCCTATCTGCGGGAACTCATCCAGGGCTTCCAGAAGGAGAGCGGCGGGGTCCTGTACAACCTGGAAGCCACCCCCGCGGAAGGGGCCAGCTACCGCCTGGCGAACCTCGATAAGAAGGCGTATCCCGAAATCGTCACCGCCGGGGAGAAGGAGCACTACTACACCAACTCCAGCCAGCTGCCCGTCTCCGCCACCAGGGACATCTTCGATGTGCTGGAGAAGCAGGACGAGCTGCAGTGCCAGTACACCGGAGGAACGGTCCTCCACCTCTACCTCGACCAGCGGATCAAGGAGGCCTCCTTGGCGAAGCTTCTGATCAAGCGGGTCTTCTCCCGCTACAAGCTGCCCTACCTCTCCCTCACGCCGACCTTCTCCACCTGCACCGACCACGGGTACCTCGACGGCGAGCAGAAGAGCTGTCCCCACTGCGGAAAGGCGACCGAGGTGTGGACGCGGGTGGTGGGGTACCTCAGGCCGGTGGGGGACTTCCACCCGGGCAAGCAGGAAGAGCATTCCCAGCGGTCCTTCTTCGAGGCCGAGGCGGTATGATCCGGGGGATCGAAGGCATTTCCTTCCTTGATTACCCCGGTCTGATCAGTTGCGTCCTCTTTCTCGGAGGATGCAACTACGACTGCTTCTACTGCCACAACCGCTCCCTCCTGCAGCCGGGGCCGGAGGTCCTCTCCCTCGGCGAGGTCGAATCCTTCCTTGCCGAGCGGAAAGACCTGCTCGACGCCCTGGTGGTCAGCGGAGGGGAGGCGACGCTGAACAACGAGCTGGAATCGTTGCTTTCAATCGGAAAACGGTTGGGATACCTGACGAAGCTGGATACCAACGGCTCGAAACCGGAGGTTCTTGAACGCCTTCTGGAAGCGGGTCTCCTGGATTACGTGGCCTTGGACATCAAAGGCCCGCCGGAGCGCTATCGGGAGATCGCAGGCGGCACCTTCCTGCCGGTGTTTGAATCGCTGAACCTGCTGAAGCGACACAGGGAACATAAGAAGACATTCTCCTTCGAGATCCGGACCACGATGGCTCCGACGTTGGGGAGAAAGGATATTGAACAACTGGCCTCCATTGTGGGAGAGGTTCCCCGATGGGTTCTCAATGAATATCGGATTCCGAGGATCTTCATGGAGGAGGACCGGGACCGGGTGCATCAAAAGTATCTTTGTAACGATGAACTACAAGGACTCTTGCCCCTTCACCCCGCGCTCCGGCTAGGATAGCGCGAGGGTCCGCTCCCAGGGAAGACCGGGTTTCCCGAAGTGTCCGTAGTTGGTCGTCCGCCTGTAGATCGGAGCCCTCAGGCCGAGGGCTTCGATCATCCCTTTGGGGGTGAGGTCGAAGTTCCTTCGGATGATCCGAATCAGCTCCGCCTCGCTCTTCACGCCCGTGCCGAACGTCTCGACGGCGATCGAGATCGGTTCGGCGACCCCGATCGCATAGGAAAGCTGGATCTCGCACTTTGTGCAGAGACCGCTTTGGACCAGGTTGACCGCGATCCAGCGGGCCAGGTACGCTCCGCTGCGATCTACCTTGGAGGGGTCCTTCCCGCTGAACGCACCTCCGCCGTGGTGTGCGATTCCCCCGTAGGTGTCCACGACGATCTTGCGTCCGGTGAGGCCGGTGTCCCCGGCCGGTCCTCCGATGACGAAGCGGCCGGTGGGGTTGATGTACAGTCTGGTGTTCTTATCGAAGAGGCCGCTTGGTTCCAGAGCGGGAATGATGATCTCCTGTTTGAGGAAATCCACGAGATCCTCGTGGGCGATCGTTTCGCTGTGCTGGTGGCTGAGAACCACCGCGTCGACGTGGTGGGGTCTGCCGTATTTGTAGGCGAGGGAGATCTGGCCCTTTGCATCGGGACCGAGAAGATCCGTCTTCCGTCGGACGGAAGCGGCCCGTTTCATGAGCTCGTGGGCCCAGTAGATCGGAGCCGGCATCAGGACGGGGGTTTCCCTGGTCGCATAGCCGAACACCATCCCTTGGTCGCCGGCTCCGTCGCGATCGACCCCAAGGGCGATGTCCGGCGATTGCCGGTCAATCAGGTTGGTGACGGAAAGGCTTTCCGCATCGAAGCCGACCCCTTTACGCGTGTAGCCTATTTTTCGTACCGTGTCGCGGACGATCGCTTCGACATCGATCTCCGCATTCGTCGTGATCTCCCCGCCGACGATCACCGTATCCGTGGTGGCGAGGACTTCGCAGGCGACCCGGCTGTTCGGATCGCCTTCCAGACATGCATCCAGGATCGCATCGGCGATCAGGTCGCAGACCTTGTCGGGGTGTCCTTCACCGACCGACTCCGAGGTAAGAACTTGGTTTCTCAGAAACATAAAAACCCTTCCTGCATGCGGAAGGGGGAACTCAAGGCAAATTTTGCTGCGCTCCCCTTTTAGTATCGTTGTTTACTGACGCCAGCAAGCCGGGAGGCCATCAAATCGACGTCATGGAGAGATGGTACCACGCTTGGGTCCTTTGGGCAAGAACCCCTAACGCTGCCGCCAGCCTCCGTGTTCAAGCAGGATCCTCAGCTCCTTCGCCTTCTCCTCGCCGAACTGGGCGCCCCGCTGGGTGACGATCTCGCCGGCGAGGATCGATGCGATCGTTCCCGAGGATTCGATATTCATCCCCTTGGTCTGTGCATAGAGGAACCCCGCCGCATAGACGTCGCCCGCTCCGGTGGTATCGACCGGGTCCGGAGTTCCTTTGGGCGGGATCTTGATGATTGTTCCCTCGTGAGCGATGAACGAACCCTTGTTTCCGTCCTTCACGATCGCGATCCTGCAGAGCTTTCCCATCGAGCGGCAACACTCATAGGGGTCGTAGTTGTCAAAGAGGATCCGGGCCTCCTCCCGGTTCGCGAAGACGATGTCGCACGATTCTTCGATCAGCCTGAGGAACGCTTTGTGGTAGCGCCCGACGGCGAAGGGGTCGGCCACGTCGAAAGAGACGGTCGTGCCGTGCTCCTTGGCGATCGCAAGGGCGCGCTCGATCGCTCTCCGTTGGGATGTCGTGTCCCACATGTAGCCGGTAAAGTGGAAGATGTCGGCGTTTTTTACGGACTCTTCCGAGACGTCATCCTCTGCATAGAGGCGATTCGCCCCCAGGAAGGTGTTCATGCTCCGTTCGCTGTCCTCGCTGATGAGAATGATCGTGGAGCCGGTCTTCTGCCGGTCGGTGGAGACCAGCTCGTCCCGGACCCCGAAGGCGGCGAGGCGCTCCCGATAGATCGTTGCATAGGAATCGGCGCCCAGCTTCCCCGCCAGGGTCGTCTCCACTCCAAGGGAAGCAAGAGCGATGATCGTGTTTGGACACGAGCCGCCGCAAGAGTAGGAGATCTCCCGACCCTCGGCCAGCTCGAGCAGTTCTTCCCGGCGCTCCTCGTCGATCAGGGCCATGGTGCCCTTGTGGATTCCCAGTCGGGCGATGTCCTCGTCACGTGCATCGATGATGATATCGATGAGGGGGTTGCCAATTCCGTAGACCATCCTCGTCTCCTCTGTCCGAGCCCATTCTACCACCAACCCCATCCGCATACAACGCTTGATTGGCGGGCGGGAGGGAAGTACGATGGAGGCATGAGCGAGTATCGGATCATCGGCGGAAACGCGACGAGCGGCGAGGTGCGGATCGGCGGCAACAAGAATGCCGCCCTTCCGTGCCTTGCGGCGACCCTGCTCACCGACGAGCCGGTCCGCCTCTCCAACGTCCCCGAGATCGAGGACGTGAAGGTGATGATCGCCCTCCTGGAAAGTCTGGGCTCATCCGTCGTCCGTGAACGCAAAGGAGTATATACCGTCCGATCCGGAAGCGGAGGCTCCTCCCTGCCGAGGGACCTGGTCCAGGCGGTCCGCGGCTCGATCCTCCTGCTCGGGCCGCTGCTCGCGCGAAGCGGCGAAGTGACGATCCCTCCCCCCGGCGGGGATGTGATCGGTCTGAGGAGGCTGGACACCCATTTCCTCGGGCTGACCGCCTTAGGGGCGGACGCCACGCTCGACGAGGACGGGTCGCTCCGTTTCAGGATCGCCGGGAAGGGGCTGACCGGAACCGACATCTTCCTCGATGAAGCTTCGGTGACCGCCACCGAGAACGTGCTCATGGCGGCAGCGCTCGCCGAAGGGGAGACGACGGTCTTCAACGCTGCGTGCGAGCCGCATGTCCAGGACCTCTGCCATCTTCTGGTGCTGATGGGGTCGACGATCGATGGGATCGGATCGAACCGCCTGACCATCAAGGGGTCGAAGAAGCTCGGAGAGGCGTCCTATGCGCTCGGGTTCGACTACATGGAAGCGGGCTCGTTCATCGGTCTGGCCGCCGCCACCGGGGGCGAAGCGCTGATCCGGGGGATCGACCATCGGCACCTCGAGATCCTCCGTCTGGGCTTCGAGCGGATCGGCATCGCCTGGGAGCATGACGGACCCTCTTCGATCCTCGTTCCGAGGAAACAACGGAAAGTCCTCGTCAAGGATGTGGGGGGACGGACCACCAAAATCGACAGCGCGCCGTGGCCGGGCTTTCCCGCGGATCTGCTGAGCATCCTCACCGTCGCCGCGACCCAGTCCCGCGGCTCGATCCTCATCCATGAAAAGATGTTCGAATCGCGGATGTACTTCATCGACTGGCTGATCCGGATGGGTGCGGACATCATCCTCTGCGACCCCCACCGAGCGGTGGTCCAGGGCCCGAGCGTCCTCATCGGATCGGTCTTGAGCAGTCCCGACGTCCGGGCGGGGATGGCCCTCGTCATCGCCGCGGCCGCCGCCCGGGGCGAATCGGTCATCCAGAACATCTACCAGATCGAGCGGGGATACGAGGATCTGGGAAAGAAGCTGACCTCGCTGGGAATCGACATGGTCCGAAGCGACTAGACGTTTTCACAATTTTGTACACAAGTTATCCACAGGGGTGTACAACACTCTGCAACACCCGGAAGACGGAGGATGGGGACGAACGATGTGCCACCTGGTCCATACAATGGTCCGCTATCTGTCAACTATATATATTGAAACAAGATATACGTATGTTTAGTGGTTTGTTTCACTCTAAAACCTATATAACTTCCATGTGGTTTCATGTAGATTGGACACAACTTGTTCCGGTACCACCTCCTCAGCGTATCCACAAGTTGTCCACAGGATATACAGGAGGGAAAACATCCGATAATTACCTTGATGGCTAGAATTAGAGGAGAATTCCCCCGGATCGGGGGCATGCCCTTGTTCATATGATAACTTGTGGATAGCTCCCCCTACGGTCCATCGATGAACTCCTTCTCGTCGATCTCGATCCAGCGATCGCCCCGTGCATGGATCGAGGCCCGTCTCAAGACGGAAAAGAGCTGGCGGACGTTTCCCGGCCAGTGGTACTCCTGAAGCCGCCTGATCGACCGGTCCGATACCGGCCGTCGTTCGGAGATCGTCGAGAAGAAGTGGCGAATCAGCAGGGGGATGTCCTCGCTGTGCTCGCGCAGCGGGGGCATGTGGATCTGGACATCGGTAATCCGATAGAAGAAATCCTTCCGCATCCGCCCGTTGGAGACCAGCTTGACGAGCTTCTCGTTGCTGGCGGTGATGAGCCGGAAATCGCTTGAGCGGATCTTCGTGTCCCCGAGACGCCGGTATTTCCCGTTCTCCAGCAGTCGGAGCATGTGGGCCTGGAAGACCATCGGCAGGTTTTCCACCTCGTCCAGAAAGAGGGAGGAGTTGTTCGCCTGGCACAAGAGACCGATGAGTTCGTTGGTCGCGTCGGTGAACGCCCCTTTGCTGTGCCCGAAGAAGACCGATTTGCCGACCGCGTCGTTGAGCAGGGAGCAGTTGATCGCGATGATGTGCCGCTGGGGATGGCGGCGACGATGGAGGTATTCGGCGGCGAGCTCCTTGCCCGTCCCGGTCTCCCCGTAGATGTGCACCGGGCAATCCTTCGTCGCGTAGAACTCGAGCCGCTTCCTCAGCTCGACCATCGATGCGCTCTCGCCGACGAGTCCGCTGGACCAGATGGGGCAGGAGTCCCGGACGAGCTCCGTCTTTCCGACCCGGCAGATCTCCTTGAAGACCTCCTCCCAGTCGACGGTCCGCTTGTGGACCAGACGGATCTTCAGGCCGTAGGGGGTCCGGAAGTTCCGAAGCGGCTCATCCCGGGTGAAGACGATGACCGGGGCGGAGCACCGGCTTTCTCCAAGGCGGCGGATGATTTCGCCTGCGGCGATCTTCGGTTCCTTGCTGTCGATGACGATCATGTCGGGGGTCTCGGACCCAAGCGCCTCGAAGAGCGCATCCGGCAGGTTGAAGAGGCGGAGGTATGGCTGAGTGAACTGTAGCTTGAAGCGCTCCTTGGTTCTCCAGTCCAAGGAGAGCACGAATAGAGACATTCGGATACTCCTCACGGGTGTTTTCGGGGAGACGGGTAAAAGCAAAGGAGTAGAACGCAACCCCTCCATAGTCTTATCAAAGGGACTCGACTGCCATCTACTACCGTTTTGAGAGGATTTTAGCGGTGGAGAAGCTCCTGGAGGCCGCTGAGCGCGTAGATCGCCGCGGTCTCGCTGCGCAGAATGTTGGATTTCAGGAACACCGGGAGAAACCCCGCCTCCTCAAGGAAGGCGCACTCCTCGTCGCTGAACCCTCCCTCGGGGCCGATCAGGACGCCGACCGGGACCTTCGGATCGAGCGTTCGGGCGTAGGATGAGAGGTCCCGGCTTTTTTCACGGGCGACCTGGTGGAGGAAGAGGAGGGGGCCTCTATCGGCCCACCATATTCCAAGCTCCCGAAGATCGAGAACCCGGTCATGGAGGGTGGTGGGGACCTTCGAGCCGCTCTGCTGGAGCGCTTCGGTGACCTGGGCATCGAGCCGGGCGAAGCGGGCCCGGGGATTCTTCCCCTCCAGCCGGACGGTGCAGTATTCGCTGGAGACGAGGACGATCTTTTCGACTCCCAGCTCGGTCGCCTGGCGGACGACCTGTTCCTCCTTCCTGCCTTTGAGCAGGCAGAGCAGGAGGACCAGCGGGGTGAACGCCTTCTCATAGGAGGGCAGCGCATCGGTCGCGATCGCCGTATCGGCCGCGAGGGTGAGCCGGAGGGTGCAGGAGGAGGTGGTGACGGCGAGGATGACCCCCTGGTAGCGCACCCCCCTGCGGTCCTGGGCGAGCAGGTGCGATCCGACCTTGAGGCGCAACACGCCCGTCACGTAGTGCGCATCCTTCCCCTTGAGGGTCATCTCCTCCTCTCCTTCGTAGGCCGAGGGGAGGCGCAGGACTCTCATCGTCGGGCTCGAAGCAGATCGATCGCCACCTGCAGCTGGCGGTCGAACGCGGGATCGGCGAGCTTGCGCTCACCGTAGGGGATCTTCGCCTGGTACTCGTTGCGCAGCAGGACAGCCAGGACTTCCTCCCGGATCCCCCGCTCCCGATTGGCTTCCAGGAACAGGGCGATGTTCGCATCGGTCGGCTCGGGGTGGGCGGCGATGAAGGAGGAGATCGCCTTCTCCTCCATCAGCTCGGCGAAAGGCTCGAGCTCTCCCTCCTCCATCACCAGGCTCTCGACGAGCACGTCCGGCTCGATCCCTATCTCGTGGATGTTCTCCCCGTTGGGGGTGTAGTAGTGGGCGGTGGTGACCTGGGCGAACCCCTCGCCGAACCTGAAGACGTCCTGGACGATCCCTTTTCCGAATGTCTTCTCCCCGACCAGCGTCGCCCGGTCGTTGTCCCGCATCGCCGCGGCGAAGATCTCCGCCGAGGAGGCGGACCCTCCGTTGACGAGGATGACGATCGGGATGTCGCTTCCGACCTCCGCTTTGTTCGAGGAGAGGTAGCGCTGGTCGCGGCCCGATCCGCGCTTGCCTTGGATCGTCACGATCGTCTTGTCCTTGTCGAGGAAGACGTTCGCCGCCTGCATCGCCCCGTCGACCGCTCCGCCGGAGTTGTTCCGCTCGTCGATGACGATCCCGCGGATCGCGTCAATGTCATACTTTCGGATGTGTTCGAGGAGCTGCTTCCCCGTCTGAGGACTGAATTCCGAGATCCGGATGTAGAGCAGGTCTTCCTCCAGGAGCATCGAATCGACGGTTGGGGTGGTGATGAGTTCGCGCAGAAGCGTCAGGTCGAAGGAGATCCCCTTCCGATGGACGGTGATCGTCACGCTCGTGTCGGGCTCGCCTCGGAGCTTGCGGGAGGCCTCGAGGCTGGTGAGGGCGTCGACCGGCTCGCCTTCGATGTGGCTGATCAGATCCCCCGCCCTGAGTCCCACCCGCTGGGCGGGGGAGCCGGGGAAGGGGGAGACGATCGTGATCATGTAGGTTTCCGGATCATCCGGATCGATCGAATCGGGATTCGGCTTGGAGAGGTAGGTCCCGATCCCCCCGTAGATCCCCCTCGTCTCCTCCTCGTACTCCTGCGCGTCGGAGGGTTTGACGTAGAAGGAATAGGGGTCGTCGAGGGATGCGACGAGGGCGGTGGCAAGGTCGGTGAAGACCTTGTCCTTGTCGACCTCCTCGATGTAGATCGCATCGATGTACCGGTAGAGGCGTTCGAGGGAGGAGATGTCGGTGGAGATCCTGTCCTGGACGAATCGGCCGGAAGTCAGGCTCGTGATGAGCGGCTCGGGATCCCCGCCGGCGAAGAGCGGAGCGAGGACGAGCAGGATGAGGATAAACACTAATATGTGGAAACGTCCCGGTTTTTTCATACGGCAAGTATACTGCAACGAGCCGGAGTCGACTAGGTCGCCCGGTATTGACCGGGTCGAATCGGCTCACTACACTTGCCGCATGGCCCTCTACCTCTCCTTCCCACACTGGATCAGACCGGAAATCTTCTCCTTCCTGCCGATTCGGTGGTACGGACTGATGTACATCCTCGCCTTCGCGACCGCGTATCTCCTCATCGTGGTCCAGGCCCGGGGCGGCGAGATCGCCCTGACTAGGGAGGATGCCCTCGATCTGGTGATGTGGTGCGTCATCGGTCTGATCCTGGGCGCCCGGCTGTTCTCAGTCCTCTTCTATGACGGCACCACCTACTATCTGACCCGGCCTCATCTCATCTTCTGGCCGTTCCGCGACGGCAGGTTCGTCGGGTTGCCGGGGATGAGCTACCACGGCGGGCTTTTCGGGGCGGCGGTGGGAGGATGGCTGTACTCCAGAAAAAAGCGGATGCCTTTTTTGGAGATCGCCGATACGGTCGTCTACAGCGTTCCGCTGGGCTACACCTTCGGGCGGCTGGGCAACTTCATCAACGGCGAGCTCTTCGGACGGGTCTCGACGAAACCGTGGGCGATGGTCTTTCCCGACGCCCCCTCCTTCTCCACCAACTACGAGTGGGTGCGAAGGATCGCCGACGAGCTGAAGATCCCCTATGAGCTCGGTCAGTATGTCAACCTTCCCCGGCATCCCAGCCAGCTGTATGAGGCGCTCTTCGAGGGGATCCTCCTCTTTTTCTTTCTCTGGTTCGTCATCAGGCCGAAGCGAAGGGAGAAGCCCGCCGGAACGGGATTGGCGTGGTATCTGGTCGGCTACGGAACGGTGCGCTTCGTCATCGAATACTTCCGCGCGCCGGACGAGCACCTGGGGTACATCATCGCCCTGGGGAAGGGGGCCGACACGATCGCCCTCTTCCAATCGATCTTCAACATCTCGATGGGGCAGATCTTCTGCCTGGGCATGATCGTCCTCGGAGCGGCGATCCGCCTCGTCGTCCACTACAGGAGCGTCAAACAGTGAACATCATCGACAAGCGGGTCGAAGACCTTCGGAAGGCGATGGCCGCCGCCGGTCTTGACGGATGGATCATCAACGGGACCGATCCCCATCAGAGCGAGTACGTCCCCGAGCGGTATCGGAGCAGGGAGTTCATCAGCTCCTTCACCGGCAGCGCAGGATTGGCCCTGGTCACCGGGGAGAAAGCGTTGCTCTGGGTGGATTCCCGATATTATCTTCAAGCGGAGGAGCAGATCGCAGGCACGGTCTTCGAGATGATGAAGATCGACGTCCCCTCCGATCCCGACCCCTACACCTATCTGAAGACGAACCTTCCCGAGGGTTCGGTCATCGGGATCGACGAAGCGACGCTCCCCGTCGGCGAACGGACCCGGATCGAAGGGATCTTCCGCAGCGCCCTCGTCCTCAAGCCGATGGAAGATATCCTCGATCTCGTCTGGACCGACCGCCCGGCGCTGCCGGAGCACGAGGTCGTCGAGGTCCCCGTCGAATACGCCGGCTTCACCATGGGGGAGAAGCTTCAGCAGGTCCGAACCCTGATGGTCGAGGCGAAAGCGACCCACCTGCTGCTCACCACGTTGGACGACATCGCGTGGCTGACGAACCTCCGCGGCCGCGACATCCCCTACAACCCGCTCTTTATGAGCTACATGCTGATCAGCACCGAACGGGCGTGTCTGTACACCGGCGAAAAGCGCTTTGCGGAACAGCTCAGAGCTCGATTGGAGGAGGATCTTGTCCTTCAGCCGTATACCCAACTCCAGGACGATCTTTCCAACCTGTGGAAGCACGCCGTGCTCCACTACGACCCCCACAAGACCAGCGTGATGGTCGAAAGGAGCTTCGGCCCCTACGAGAAGATCGAAGGACGGGCGTTCACCACCGACCTGAAGGCCCGGAAGAACGAGGTGGAGCTGGAGGGGATGAGAAGGGCCCATCTTCTGGACGGCGTGGCGCTGGTCAACTTCCTCGGGCGGCTGGACAGGAAGAACGGCTCCTATACGGAGCTGGAGCTGGCCGCACGGCTTTTGGACGAACGATCCCGGAACGAGCACTTCCTTGGCGAGTCGTTCAACGCGATCAGCGGCTTCGGAGCCCACGGGGCGATCGTCCACTATGCGGCGAGCGAGGAGTCGAACGCCAAGGTGGAGGGGGACGGTCTGCTGGTCCTCGACACCGGCGGGACGTATGCGTTCGGAACGACGGACGTGACCCGGACGATCCTCTTCGGGAAACCGACCGAGGAGCAGGTCCGCGACTACACCCTCGTGCTCAAGGGGCATCTCGCCCTCGCCTCGGCCCGCTTCCCCGAAGGGACCTGCGGATATCAGCTGGATGTGCTGGCCCGGCAGTTCCTCTGGCAGGAAGGGCTTTCCTACTTCCACGGAACCGGTCACGGCGTCGGCTTCAGGCTCAACGTCCACGAAGGGCCGCAGTCGATCAGCCCCAAGCCGATCCTCGCCCCGCTCAAGGAGGGAATGGTCGTCAGCGACGAGCCTGGGATCTATCGGAGCGGATCGCATGGAATCCGGATCGAGAACCTCCTGGCGGTCCAAAAGGACGAAACGACGGAGTTCGGAACGTTCCACAGCTTCGAGGTCCTCACCCTCTGTCCGCTCGAACGCGCTCTGATCGACCCCGGACTGCTCACCGGGGAGGAGATCGCGATGGTCGATGCGTACCACGGATGGGTACATGATGAACTGTATGAACTGATCGATGACGAGGCGGTCGCCTATCTCGAAGATGCGACGCGGAGCCTCCTGGGAGATGAATGAGATGGTGAAACCGTTACAAAAACTGGGAAAAATCAAGCGCAAAGGACCCGTCGTCCTGTTGATCATGGACGGGGTGGGCTTCGGCAAATACGAGGAAGGGGACGCGGTCGCTTCCGCGGTGACGCAGACCCTCGACCGCCTCTTTCGGGAGAACCCCTGGACGAAGCTGAAGGCGCATGGGACGGCGGTGGGGCTGCCCAGCGACGACGACATGGGCAACAGCGAGGTCGGCCACAACGCGATGGGGTGCGGAAGGGTCTTCAGCCAGGGGGCGAAGCTGGTCGCCACCTCGATCGAGACCAAGGCGATGTATGAAGGGGATACGTGGAAGAAGCTCATCCGGAACGTCAGGGACCACGATTCGACGCTCCACTTCATCGGCCTCCTCAGCGACGGAAACGTCCACTCCCACATCGACAACCTCAAGGCGATGGTCGTCCAAGCCAAGGCCGAAGGGGTCGCTCGGGTCCGGGTCCACGCCCTCCTGGACGGGCGGGATGTCGGGGAGCTCTCCGCTCTGGAGTACTTCCGGCCCTTTGAAGCGTTTCTGGAAGAATTGAATGACCAAGACTTCGATGCAAGAATTGCAAGCGGCGGCGGGCGGATGGTGATCACGATGGATCGCTACAACGCCAACTGGAAGATGGTCGAGAAGGGGTGGCAAACCCACGTCCTCGGCGAGGGGCGCCTCTTCTCCTCCGCGACGGAGGCGATCGAGACCTTGAGGAAGGAGACCGGGGCGATCGACCAGGACCTTCCTCCCTTCGTCATCGCCGAAGGAGGCAGGCCGGTCGGAACGATCGAGGACCACGACAGCGTGATCCTCTTCAACTTCCGCGGCGACCGGGCCCTTGAGATCACCAAGGCGTTCGAAGCGGAGGAGCTTGCCGAGTTCGACCGGAAGAGGCGGCCGAAGGTCGAGTATGCGGGAATGATGGAGTATGACGGGGACCTGCATGTCCCCGCCCAATATCTCGTCTCGCCCCCGGCGATCGACCGGACGCTCGCCGAATACCTTGCAAAGAGCGGCGTGCGGCAGTTCTCGATCTCCGAGACGCAGAAGTTCGGTCACGTGACGTACTTCTTCAATGGCAACCGCAGCGGCAAGTTCAGCGAGACCCTGGAGGAGTACGTGGAGATCCCCTCCGACACGGTCCCCTTCGAGGAGCGGCCGTGGATGAAGTGCGCCGAGATCGCCGACCGGGTGGTCGAGGAGATCGGAAGCGGCAGGTGGGACCTGATCAAGCTCAACTTCCCCAACGGGGACATGGTCGGGCACACGGGGGTCTACCAGGCGGTCGTCTGTTCGATGGAGGGGATGGACCTGCAGATCGGTCGGATCGAAAAGGCGGTCCGGGAAGCGGGAGGGGTCCTGATGGTCACAGCCGACCACGGAAACGCCGACGACATGTACGAGCGCACCAAAAGCGGGGAGGTCGCCCGCAAGGAGGACGGTTCGCCGAAAGCGAAGACGAGCCACTCCCTCAACCCGGTGCCCTTCATCCTCGTCGATCCTCTCTACAACGGTGAATATGAACCGACCCTGAAGGAGGGATTGGGGATCAGCAGCGTCGCCGCCACGGTGATGAACCTCCTGGACTTCGAACCGCCTCAGTTCTACGACAGCCCGATCATCACGATGAAGTAGAAGATCTTTTTGATACCTTCCCCGATCGATACCTGCTACGATGGATGCAGGAGGATCGGATGGGTATCGACGATCGGTTGAAGCGGCTCGGTCGGCTTCAAGGAGGGGACCCGGGGATCTTCGCTCTCGCGGTCCATTCGTTCATCGAAGGGGAACTGCGCCGGCGGTACGGACTTCCCTACGAAGAGGAGCCGAGCTTCAATGCGCTCAGCGACCGGCTCATCGAGGATGCAGGAGACGCCAGCCGCCGGTTCCTGGCGAATCTCAAAGCCGCCCACCATGCGGTGAATGAGGTCCGCCACGAGTTCAAGGCCCTAGAGGCCGACCATGCGGTCATGGCGGCGGCCCATCTGTACACGTTCTGCTACTTCATCGATGAAACGGACCGGCCGGAACTCCGAGCGATCAAACGGGAGCTGGATGAGACCTGGATCCGCCCGGAGAGCCGGGGCGAACTGATAGCCGGAAACCAAGCCCTCCAGATGGAGCTCCAAAAAGTCCTTGCCGAGAAGGGGTCGCTCTCCGACCAGCTTACCGAGCTGGAGGAGCGCGAAGAGGAACGCGAGCGGGTCGATGAGCATATCCATTCATTGGAGAATCGGATCCGGAGACTGTTGAAAGACAAGGACCGAAATGAAAAAAAGATAAAAGAACTCCGGGATGAGCGGTTCGACCTGAAAGAACAGCGGCGCTCGCTGGAAAGGCGGACCCGCGATCTCGAGGAGTATCTGCACGTGATGCGGACGATGACCTCATACACGCGGACCCGCCGGGATTACGAACGGCTCGTCCTGCGCCTGTCCGCCCGGCAGGAGGAGGCGCTTGGCCGAATCGACCTGAGCGACGACGTTCTGATCGCCGGCGGTCCGGGAACGGGGAAGACCCTCGTTCTGCTGAAGGCGATCGAAAAGAGCCCGAAGGAGAGCAGGGTCGCCCTGCTGACCTACACGAACTCGTTGGCCAAGTACGGCCGGTACCTCACCGGGCTCCTTGAAAGCGGAGTCCGCCGGATCATGACGATCCACCACTTCCTGCTGGAGCGGATCAGGGAGGGCGGGGAGAATTTCGAGGTGCTGACCGGAAAGGATGAAGGGCTCCTCATCGGGGTGTGCGAACCGTACGCCGATTCCTCACTGAGCGCGAAGGAGATCCACGATGAGATCGTCCACGTCCTCTGGGCGTTCGGATACACCCGCCAGCGCTACGTCGTCGACCTGGTCCCCCGGGTCGGGATGGAGAAGGATCTCGATGAAGGGATGCGCAGCCGGGTCTGGGCGGCGAAGGAGAGCGTCGAAGCCTTCATCGAGGAGACGGGACGGCTGCCCTTCGCGTACTTCCCGATCCGGGCGCTCAAGGTCGCCGACGAGCACCCGGTGACGATCTTCGACCATCTCTTCGTCGACGAGGCCCAGGATGTCACCGTCATGACGCTCGCCGCCCTGAAGCGGTTCGCCTTGAAATCGATCATCCTCGCCGGCGACGGGGAGCAGGCGATCTATCAGCCGGGATTCTCGTTCGCCCGGGTCTCCGACCATCAGGTGGTGGTCCTCCGGGAGAACTTCCGCTCGACCTGGCAGATCCACCGGCTCGCCGAGCGGTTCGAGCGGCGAAGCGGAGAAGAACGATCCGGAGCGCTGCGCGACGGCCCGAACCCCGAACTCCACCGCGGCCGGGACGAGTCGGATCTGAGAAGGCTCGTCGTCGAGCGGGCGATGCTGTTCATCCGGCAGCTGGAGTACGAGGAGGAGAACGTGTGCATCATGTGCCCCTCGAGCTCCTGCTACCGGGGGCTCGAGGAGGCCTTGGAGGAGGCGGGGATCCGAAGCGTCCGGATCAACGACGAGCGCTTTTCCTTCGGCGAGGAGTACCGCGGACACCTTCGGCTCTCGACCCTGCACTCGGCCAAAGGTCTCGACATCCCCGTCGTGCTGCTCCATCTGCCGTTTCTCCCCAGAGAGCATGAAGCCTACGATGAGGAAGTCAACGCCGAACTGGCCAGAAAGCTCCTCTACGTGGCGATGACCCGGGCGATCGACCATCTCAACGTCTTCACACTCGCCGATCCGAAGGAGGAGGTCATCAGAGACCTGGTCGCCGCGTTCTAGAGGTGGTAGGAACGGGATGCCAGCACCAGGGCCGTCGCCCCCGCTCCGTAGAGGAGGAGACCGAAGATGTTGTAGACGGTCCGCTGGCTGATCGAGACGAAAGCGTTGCCCACGGCAAGCAGCAGGAACGCGACGGTCTTGAAGCGGGTCTCCCGGTTGGTGTGTTCGCCCAAGGCGGTCATGAGGCAGGTCAGCGCGGCCAGGGCGGTCAGGGCGATGCAGATCGAGAGGAAGAGCGGATCGCTGATTCCCGCCTCAAGGAGGAAGGAGGGGTCGTTGGGGCTGCTGGGAACCAGCAGGGCAAGCAGCGCCGAGCCCGCCGCCCCGACGAAGGTCATGAAACCGATCCGCGAGGGGCTGAGCCGCACGAACAGCAACGATCCGAGCAGGAACAGAAACGAGGTATAGAGCAGGCTGCCATGATAGATGAAGGTCAGGACCTCTCCGTCGAGGAGAAAGATCCCGGTGATCGCCTGGTGCAGGGGAAGAATCTTGATGTTCGCGAGGACGATCGTAAGAAAGAGCGCCGGAAGGAGCTCCGCTTCGCTGCCGAGGTTCGCCCGATACCGGGTGCTCAAGAGGAGGGAGGTGAGGAAGGTGATCCAGATGTGGATCAGCGCCGGCCAGAGGCGGAGTCTCGCCTCATGGGCGAGGTGACCGTCCCGGGAGGCGATGAAGGCGGCGACCACGACAAGACTCAGGGCCATGGTGACCAGGCCCTGAACGAGGTTGAACGTGAATCTGAGCCCTTTGCTCATACGATGTCACGGTGAGGAGTCTTCACCAGGACCCCCATCCGGCTACAGGTGTACGCCGCGCCGAAGGAGGCGACGTAGGTGTCGATGAGGACGCCGGCACCGTTGAGGATCGGCATCAGCGCGACCATCGACATATGGGCTCCGTAGAGATCGATCTTGAGGAAGTCGAGGGTCAGGGTGGTGATGAAGAAGACCTCGAAGCCCAGATACAGCGGACTGACGAAGGAGAAGAGCGCGGAGGTGAGGGCGATGATGAGAAGAATCCGGTCTTCAGGCACGCTCCCCGTCGCCGCATGGACCAGCGTCAGCGTCGCGAGGGTCGAGACGAGCGCCGAGCCGCCCCGGCCGATCAGGGTGTAGAGGGGGATCGCCGTTCCGCCGACCCGCTTCTGGACGCTGAGGTTGCTTCGCGCAAGGCTCATCGTGGTCGGGGTGGCGAAGAAGATCGAACCGGTGAACATCCCGGCGAGGGCGGGGGCGATCATCCGGTAGAGGATCCGATAGGGGTTTACCGAAAAGAGGGAGAAAAGGGCAAGCAGAAGCGGCAGGACGACGAAGAGGGCGAGCAGCAGAACGATGCCCAGGATCAGCAGGAACGGCAGGATCACGAAGACCGTGCCCTCCTTGGCGACGGCGACCAGCCAGTGGGAGGAGATGAAGAAGAGAAAGAACGCTCCGCACCGGGCCCACGCCCGGGCGAGCCGGAAGAAGGTCTCGCTGAAGGAGTTCATGACCACGTAGGCGGGACGGATGATCTCGACGTTCGGCTTCAGGAACCATCCGAGGAAGAACGCGATGATGAGCACCGGCAGGAGGAAATCCTCGGCTTTCATCAGCGTGTAGAAGGGATTGACGATCGAAAGGTGTCCAAGGAGGGTGGAGAACGACTTCAGGCTGACGCCCGAGAGGTAGGCGGGATCCTTTCCCGCCGATGTCGAAGCGGGGAAGGACAGCGGCAGGAAGCGGAAGACCGCCGCCGCGCTCAACGCGAGGAGAAGGGTGGAGAAGACGCTCCAGAGGATGGTGGTCCGGGCGAACGTGCAGCCTTTGCCGTCCTTCCGCAAGGAGGCGATGCCGGCGGAGAAGGAGAAAAAAACGAAGGGGATGAGGATGAACCCTCCAAGCTGGACCAGCACCGCGGTGACGGTATACGTTGCCTGCTGGAAGAAAGAGGACTCGCCGAAGACCAGCGTGGCCGCCAGTCCGAATGCTGTAGCCGCTAAGTAACTAATCCACGTTTTCATACAAATCAGGGTACATCATCAGGGGTGGCAAGTCAATCAAAGGAAAGGAGG
>JAAZJI010000186.1 GCA_012800465.1 Spirochaetales bacterium | reverse complement strand
GTCTTGAGGGTCTGTTCGATGTTGACGATCGAACCGGAACGGACCCCTTCGGAGGGGTGCTCGCACATGGAATCGACCATGAGCCGGCCATCCCGATCGACCGATCCGATCACCGCCCGGGTGCGGCTCGAGCCTATATCAAGTCCCATCAACATCTTTTCACCCGCCATCTTCATCTCCTTGACCGCACCTACCGCCGCACCAGCGCCTCTTTGTAGAGGTCGTACCGCTGGATGCCGGAACTCAGAAAGGAGAGGTCCTCCTTTCTGTCCTGTTCGATCCAATAGAGGGCGGTCTGTACGTGTTTCGGATCCACCGGTTCCCGGACCCGGAGCCGGGCGTTCAGGGAGGGGAGATCCAACACCATTTTCCCAAAGCTGTTAATGCTATTATTATCGTATTTTATATGAGTTATCAAGGAGGCCTCGCCGCTGAGGCCCCGGGTGAGGGCCATCACCGAAGCGAAGACGGAATCCGTTCCGTATCGCTCCATCAGCAGGGCGTACTCGAGGGGGACCTCGATGGTCGGCAAGTGGTCCGCCCAAAGCCCGGCATCGCCGTTTTCGATCGGGACGAGGGTCCGTCCATCGACCAGATAGGAGCGCTCGCCGTCCTCGCTTTGGAGGAACACCGGCGAATCGATGAAGGAGATCGTCGCCCTGACCGTCGAGGGCAGGTCCCGGGACAGAGCCAGGGAGGAGACGATCGGAAGCTGTTCGATCCGTTTCTTCGTCGAACGGAGCGATACCCGAAAGATCCCCTGCCCCACGAGGGTCGAAAGTCGGTCGGAGATCTCGGAGGGGACGTGGTTGAGCGGGCCGTCGATCTTCACCTGGACCTGGGAGATCGTGAAGAACGGCAGATGGGAAAGCGCAAGCAAAAGAAGAAGCAGCAGAAGCACCACGAAGGTGGCCCCGTAGATCGCGATCCGCCTGGTCATCCGCTCTCCTCCCGTCTGTTGGCATGTTTCAGCACATGCAGAATCAGGGCGCTGGCGATGAGGACCACGAACATGTTCGTGCCCCCCTGGCTGAAGAACGGCATCGGAATCCCCGTCGGAGGAGCGAGCGAGGTGATCACCGCCAGATTCAGGATCGCCTGGGAGAGGACCATCGTGACGGATCCGAAGCCGAGCGCGGACAGAAAGGGATCGCGTCCGACCAGCCGTCGGGATCCGTTGTATCCTATGAGCGCATAGAGGAAAAAGAGCAGAAGAATGAACAGGATCCCGAGGAATCCGAGCTCCTCGGCGACGGAGGCGATGATGAAGTCGCTGTGCACTTCCGGAAGCAGTCCCAGCTTGTAGGTCCCCTTCCCCAAGCCGACACCGAAAAGCTTCCCGCCGGCGATCGCCTTCAGGCTGATGTTCACCTGGTAGTTCATCCCCGAAGGATCGAGGGCGGGAAAGAAGAAGGAAGCGACCCGCCGAATCCGGTAGGCCTGGCTGAAGAGGGCCGCGAAGAGCGGAGGGAAGAGAAACAGCAGGAGCGTCACCACCTTCGAAAGCCGGACACCGCTATACAGCACCATTGAAACGGTGATGACGACGATCAGCAGCATCGTCGAGTAGTCACGCTGCAGGAAGACCAGAGCCGCATACGAGAACGCCATCACCGCCGGAAGCAGCACCTTCCTCCGTTGTCCCTGATAGGCGGCGAAGAGCAGGATCAGAGCGAGCTTGGCGAACTCGCTTGGCTGGAGGGCGGGCAGAGCCCCGATCCGGAGCCACCGTCTGGAGCCGAACTTCTCCTGTCCAAAGGGGGTGAAGGCAGTCAGCAGCAGCAGCGCCAGCGCCCCGAGGGCGAGCGGCCAGGCAAGGGCTTTGAGAATCTTGGAGGGCAGCAGGACGATGATCACCGAGCCGAGAACGGCCAATCCGACGAACTGCAGCTGCCGGACCACATAGTAGTAGTGCGGCACCCCGTTCAGCAGCGCCTCGTTGTAGGAGGCGCTGTAGAGCTGGACCAGACCGAAGATCGTCAAAAGGAGGGTCACGACGAGGAACGTGACGGTACTCTTTGATTTCGGCTGCCCGATCGATTCCGGGAAGGGATCGGAGCCCTGATAATCAAAGTCTTGATACCCGCTTCCCATCCCCTACCCCCAAATGACGAAGGAGAGGATTGCAAACACCCACGACAGGGTTACAAAGGTTTGTACAATCTTCCCCTCGGCGAATCCGGCCGCTTCCAAGGCGTGGTGGAGCGGTGCGATCAAAAAGATTTTTCTACCAAATCCCCGAATCGATATGATTTGAACAAGTGAGGAAAAGAGCTCCAGAAAGAACAGGCCTCCGGCAAAGAGGACCAGGATCTCCTGGTTGGCCAAGAGGGCCCCGACCGCGATATACGCCCCCAGGGCGTGACTGCCGCTATCCCCCATGAACGTCTTCGCCGGGGGATAGTTGTACCAGATGAAGGCGATGAGGGCCCCCGGCAACGCACCGCTGAAGGGCCCCCGGAAGGAAAGCAGGAGCAACAGGGAAGGAATCGCCGAAAGGCTCGCAAGACCATCGAGCCCGTCGGTGATGTTCACCGCATTGACGAAGGAGGTGATGAAGAGCACCGCAAAGGGGTAGTACCACCGGCCAAGCTCCACCGTCACCGTCCGGAAGACCAGGGTCGTCCGAAGAGGCATGAAGATGACGAACACCGTCGAAAGAAGAAGCTGCAAGCCAAGCTTCCCAAGGGAGGTGAACCCGTCTCCCCGCCTGTGGCGTTCTTTGAGGAAGTCGTCCATCAAGCCGATCCCCCCGAAGGCAAGGAGGGCGATGAGCGGATAGCCGATCGTCGGGGAAAGAAGATCCGGTTCGAAGAGGGTGGCGATCGAGGAGCCGAGGATGAACGCGACGCCTCCGACGATCGGGGTGCCCTCCTTGTCCGCGTGGAGATTCGGTAGATAGGCTTTCGGCGTCGTCCCCTTCCCCCGATATAAAGACAAAAGAACCTTCGAAAGGACGAAGGTGACCGTGAAGGATAGGAATACGACGGCGATTCTTCTACCCATTCAAGGCGACCCCCTGTTCGATCGTCGGAATCAGGCGTTCCATCCCCACCACCCGGGATCCTTTGAGGAGGACGAGGTCACCGTCGGTGACCTCGTCTCTGACCATCCATTCCAGCTCCTCAAAGTCTTGCGTGAAGGAGACTCGCTCCTTACCCTTCTCTCTCTTTATGGTTTGATACGCTTCCTCCATTTCCCAACCATAGAGGAAGTGTTTCGTGAATGTCGATCGGACAAGCGTCTTCGCGATTTCAAGGTGGGCGGCCCGGCTCTCCGGTCCGAGCTCCTTCATCGGTCCGAGGACCGCGCTTTTCCTCCCCCGCCAGGAAAGGCGGGAAAGGTAGCGGATGATCGACCTGGTCGAATCCAGACTGGCGTTGTAGGTGTCGTTGATGATCGTCACGCGGGAGCCTTGGACGGTGGATCGACCGACCAGCGGTTCGAAATCCTCCAGCGCATGGGCGATCTCCACCGGTCGGGCACCGAGATGGGTGCCCACCCGGATCGCGCCCGCGACATCTTCAAGGAGGTGCTTTCCGACCGCCTTGATCCGAAACGACACCCCCCGGTAGGAGATCTGCCATCCGTCGAGGCCGAGGTCGATCGCGCTCACGTCCCGGGTCGAATACCTGATAAGCTCGACGGGACTGAGGGTCTGGATCAGCGGGCCGTAGCGACTCGTGCGGCAGATGAATCCCGCTTCGATCCCGGGGTGGAAGATCTTCGCTTTCTCCCTGGCGATCACCTCGCGCGATCCCATCGATTCCAGGTGGGCGTTGCCGATATTGGTCAACACCCCGATCGAGGGGTTCGCCATCCTCGTCATCCGCTCCATTTCGCCGGGATGGTCGATGCCCAGTTCGAAGACTCCGTACTTCGTCTCGGGGCCCAGATTCATGATCGACAAGGCCAATCCGTACTCGCTGTTGAGGTTGCCGCTTGTCATCGTGGTCGGCCCAAGAGCGGAGGCGATCTTTCCTATCGCCTCCTTTGTCGTGCTCTTGCCGGTTGAACCGGTAATACCGATCGTCCGAACATGGGGATGGAGCGCCCGATAGGCGGTTGCAAGATTCATCAACGCCAAAGATACATCATCGCTTGCCAACACGGCGCAGGAGGAATCATTGAGGGCTCGTGGAACATCTTCGGTGTGGACGAGAACGGCGACCGCGCCGTTGCGCTCCGCTTCCTTGAGGTGGTCGATCCCGTCCGTACGCTTGCCCCGCAGGGCGAAGAACAGGGAACCGGGGACACAGCGTCGGGAATCAAGGGCATAGTGGGTTATCATCCGATCGGATGATCGGACGATCCTCGCCTTGCCGTACCGTCCCGCCGATGAAATCCTCATAGACCACCTCGGGCGACGATCGCTGTGATCGGAGTGAAGAAGATCTCCTCCTGCCAGGAGTAGGCGCTCACCGCTTCGGGGATCGCCTTCGTCGAGATCGAAGCGCGCAGCAGCCGGGTGCGTTCCTCCAGCAGGATCCGGTTGGTGACCAGCGATCGGTACTCCATCTCCAACGAACGATTGACCCCCCGCTGCCAGAGAGGCAGGAGCAGGACCACCACGGTAAAGATGAGCATCAGCGCCACCAGGATGGGCTTCACGACCGAGGATGAGGGTTTTTCTTCATACTGCGGCTGATCGAACCATTCATGTTCCATGGCGCTCCTCCTCTCGTATTTTTTCCACGATCCGAAGTTTCGAGCTTCGGGACGCGGAATTTCGCGCGACCTCCTCTTCACTGGGCACAAGGGGCTTTTTCGTCAGAATCTTCAGAACCGGACGCTCTTCCTGAGCCAGATTCCTGAAGAGCCACTTCACCGGACGGTCTTCCAGCGAGTGGAAGGTGATAACCGCCAGCCGGCCGCCGACCTTCAGGGTCCGGATCGCTTCGGTGAGCGCCGGTTCGATCCGGTCGAGTTCACGGTTCACCTCGATCCGGATCGCCTGGAACGTACGGGTCGCCGGATGGATCTTCTGATACCGATAGGCGGGAGGGACGTTCTTGTAGACGATGCCCGCCAGATCGTCCGTCGTGGCGATCGTCTTCGTCTTGCGCTGCTGGACGATCGCCCGGGCGATCCTTCGCGAGTAGCGCTCCTCCCCGTAGGCGTAGATCACATCGGCGAGCTTCTTCTCGTCGTACCGGTTCACCACGTCGAACGCGGAGATCGGATCCTCGCTGTCGAGGCGCATGTCGAGGGGCTCCCCTTTTCGAAGGGAAAACCCCCGGTGGGATTCATCGAAGTGGAACATCGAGATCCCCAGGTCGAAGAGGATCAGGTCGAAGGAATCATCCTCCGCTTCCTTGAAGAAGGCGTCGAACCACATGGAGACCGGCTTGAACCGATTCCCGAACGCCTCCATCCGGACCCGCGCCTTCTTTTGGATCTCCCTGTCCCGATCGACCCCGACCACCGTGAGGTCCGGATAGGCGGAGAGGAAGAGGTGGGTGTGCCCTCCTTCACCGCAGGTGGCGTCGACCATGATCGGGTCGGGACTTTGGGGAACGAGGTGGGAAAGGAGTTCTTCGGGCATGATCGAGGTATGGACGTAGTTCATCGCTCCTCCTTCCCGCCCGGGTTCGACAGGGACTGGGCGGCATCCAGGAACTCGTCCATCGAGGTTTCAAGGTACGATTCATACGCCGCTTTGTTCCACAGCTCAAGGTAGTCGCCCGCTCCAAGAAGAACCGATTCCTCCTTGAGGTGAAGCTGGACGCTTTCCCTCAGCGGCGGAGGGATGTTTATCCGTCCCGCTTTATCGAACTCGCAGAGCTGGGCGGGAGCGATCATCTGCCGCTGCAGGATTCGGACCCTTCGGTCGAACATCGAGTGCGGATTGTCGATGATGGTATCCTTCAGCTGTTCAAAATCCTTGGGAAGCATCAGCCAGAGACAGTTTTCCAGACCTCGCGTGACGTAGAGCGCATCACCGGAGAGCGCATGACGGAGTCGGGCTGGGATGAGCAGCCGCCCCTTGTCATCGAGGGTGATGTAGAACTCTCCGGTTACCATCAGGATACCTCTCATATGGGATTTTTTCCCACCGGTATCCATAAATGTACACTTCTTCCCACCGGGGTGCAACCACGTTTCATCTCATACCGAGGGGGACATCGGCGATTTTTCCCAACGACCGCTTAACATCCGTTTAGACCATTGGGACAGATCCGCCGAAACGACAAGAAACGCCTCCTGCGAAGAAGAGGCGCCTTCTCAATCGGACGATCGTCAGATCCGTTCGGAATTGAAGATGTTGTAGTCGATGTCGCCGAAGATCGTGTGTCGTTTTTCCGCTTTCACGAGCCACTCGGTATCGACGGCGTTCTTGCACATGTCGTCATAGACGAGGTTCACGTTCTTCAGATGCCCTTCCAGCCGTTTCTTCGCGTACTCGACGCTGGTCCGGCTGTAGATGATGAACGGCCAATCGCTGGACATCGCCAGGAGCACTTCCCGGGCGGCCTGGTTGAGGAACCGCTGCTTGAGGCTCGTCTGGTCGGGGAAGCGGACGGCAAGCTCCTCCATCCGGGTGATCGCCTTGTGGATGTGCCGATAGTATTCGGTGTTCGACCCGTCCAGCCATGCGGCGCTGTAGCCGCCCTGCCCCCAGGAGGAGAACGCCGGCCGCACCGTCTGAAGCGGCGTCCTGTCCGCCCCCAGGAAGGATGACGGGGTGACGAGGCTCGTCCGGTCCGCGCTGGTCCGAATCACCTCCTCCAGCCAATCGATCCCTTCATACCACCAGTGGCCGAAGAGTTCGGCATCGAAGCCGAGGAAGAAGATCGGCTCCGCCCCGCCCATCGTGGCGCGGAGGCGGTGGTTCTTGTTGTTGACCACATAGTGGAAGTTCTTCGCGTGTTCCTTGACTCGCGCATTCGCCTGCGCACGGACATAGGGGATCTTCCGGTCGGTGTCACCGGTGATCGCCCAGTACTTGTATCCGGTGAAGACCCGGACTTCCGGTTCATGGATATAGGGCCGGATGTACTCCATCTCAAGGTCATATCCGATATCCCGGTAGAACTCGCGATACACGTTGTCCGTCGGATAGCCGGTGGTGTTCGACCACACCAGGCTGGTCGCCTGATAATCGCGGGGGAACACCGCCACCCCGTTGGGACAGCGGACCGGGCGATAACCGCCGTAGGTGACGTTGTCGGGAGAAAGCAGCATGCTCTGACCGGCGATCTGGAACCATGTGACCCCATGGTACTTCAGATGGTCTTCAAGACCGGGGTAGTAACCGCACTCAGGCAGCCAGAACCCCTTCGGGGGATGCCCGAACGTCGTCAGGAAGCATTGGACGCCCAGTTCGATCTGGGCGTTGACCGCCTGCGGATACTCCTTGTAGAGGGGAAGATACGCATGCGTCGCGGCGGTCGTGATCAGCTCCAGATGTCCGGACTGCTCGAGGGCCTTGAAGCCTTCGAGGATGTTCATCCGATAGAGATCCTCGTACTCGTGGAGGTTCCGGATGTATCCGTCCAGATAGTGCCGGGCCATCTCGAGGAACTGGGGCTGCTCGTCCCTGCACCGCTGGACCTCCTTCTGACCCAGCTCGATATGCTGCTGGAGATAGTGGACGAACCGGTTCTGCAGGGCGTTGTCGGAGAGCATCGCGATCAGGGGAGGCGAGAAGCTGATCGTGAGCTGAAAGTCCAACCCCTCTTCCTTGAGGCGGTTCAGCATCCGCAGCAACGGCAGATAGCTTTCGCTGATCGACTCGAAGAGCCAGTCCTCTTCCAGAAAGCGGGGGTATTCGGGGTGTCGGACGAACGGCAGATGGGCGTTGAGCACGAAGGCCACCTTGGCGTTACTCATGAAAGCACCCCCTTGCTGACGGTGAGAGCGAGATCTTTCAGCACGACGTTTTCGGCGACTTCCCCCGTTCTGGTGACGAGCGATGAGAAGTGGAGCAGAAAAAGGTCGCAATCCATCGCAAGCTCATCGGTCCGATCCGCCCAATAGGGCAGATAGGTCTCGACGCTCGCCGAGCGGGCGACGACTTCCTCGTGTCCGTCGGGATGGATGCGGCACAATTCGACGCTGTAGGAGCAGCCGAGCTCCGGAAGGTGGATGTTCCACTCCTGGTCCTTCACTTCGACGGCGATGTCGCTCGAGGTCGTCGCCGCGGTGGCCAGATCGGTCTGATGGACTCTGATCACATAGGATTCGCCACTGTGGTCCTCATCGTCAAAGGAGGCCTTGTTCCCCTGGATCGTCTCCGGCAGGGACCAGTACGCATACGCCCATTGGGGGTCGCGCAAAAGGAGGTGGATCGTGGAATCGTAATAGGAAGGGGGCAGTTCACCGGTTCGGGGAAGATCCTTGAAATGGACCGCTTTCCCCCGATGGCTGGTGAGGCTGTTGGTGTAGCGTCCGTAGTTGCCGTGACCGTTGCCTTCAGGAATCCCGCCCTCGTCCATCTCTTCAAACCAATCCTCCAATGCACCGATCAGTTCATCGCGCTCCAGGTTTCTCCAATCCTTCAGTCCTTCCATCTGGGCGATGTGCTGCAGCTCATTGGTGGTCAATGAATCAATGTTGATAAGAATCATGAACGCTCCCGTGCATCTAATGGCGAATACCTAGGCAATCGTAGAAGAATCGTCGATCTTAGTCAACCGCACCCGGATCTCCGACCCCTTGGACGCCTCGGGCGGAATGACCGCTTTGACCGATGATTCTCCTCCCATGGAATGATTATATCACCGAAAGTTTCTTCGAAACCGGGAAGGGCCGTGCCCTCTATCGGCACGGCCCTCCTGATGACGGGAACGTGGTTCCGCTAGAACACGGATCCCGCGTCGTAGTGGTCCATCACGTTGGATTTGTCGACCAGGACCGACGGCAGGACGACCGCGACAGGCTCCTTCGCCGTGTGGAACGCGTCGCTCTTCCGACCCTCGGCGACGTCGAGGCAATACATGATCGCGTCATACACCATCGAGGGGTGATAGGTGGCGGTCGCCTTCACGAGCGGATCGTCGTTCATGATCATCTCGTAGGCGGCCTTGCTTCCGGCGCCGCCGAAGACGAGCTTGATGTCCTTGCGGCCGCTCTCCTTGATCGCCTGCAGAACCCCGGTCATCACGTCGTCATCCTGGCAGTACACCGCATGAATGGTCGGATACTTCTGGATGTAGGTCTCCATCAGCTCCAGCCCCTTCTGGGTCGACCAGTCGGCGAAGTCGTAGTTCCGTCCGCCGGCGAGGTTGACGAGCGTGGGCTCTTTGGTCATTTCATCGAAGAACGCGGTCATGCGCTCGCCATCGATGACGACCGGCATGCCGCCCATGGCGACATAGCGGGTCAGGCCGTTGGCCTTCATGTAGTCGCGCATGAAGATTCCGCTCACCTTGCCCATCTCGCTGTTGTTTCCGGCGAGGTTCACATATCCGAACGAGGTGTCGGTCAAGCCGCGGTCGACGACGATGCACTTGACGCCGGCGGCGTGAGCTTCCTTCACGACCGGGGTCAGCGGAGCGCTTTCATGGGGAAGAATGACGAGATAGTCCATTCCCCAGACCATCAGGTCCTCGACATCGGAGATCTGTTTCGCATACCCGTCGGCGTGCAAAACCCGGAACTCGTACTTGCCGGGATACTGCTTCTGCAGCTCATCGACCGCCTTGTCGGCCCACCAGCCGATTCCACCGGTCCAGCCGTGGTCGGGAGAAGGTACCGCGATTCCGATCTTCGGAACGGCGGCCTGCTTCTCCGCGGCGCCCGCTGCGAACACGATTCCCATGGCAAACACCAAACTGAGAACGATTACCAAAGCTTTTTTCATGGTAGCCTCCTGTTATTTGTTGTTGTCGCTGTTGTACTGAAGCAACACCGCGACAATGATCACGAATCCTCTGACCGCTTGCTGGAGGAACGCGCTGATGCCCCCCATGACAAGCATGTTGTTGATGATGCCGAGCATCACCGCTCCCATCATCGTGCCGATGATGCTCCCCTTCCCTCCGCTCATCAGCGTCCCGCCGATGACCGCCGCCGCGATCGCGTCCATCTCGTAGCCGGCGCAGTCGCTGGGGTTGATGCAGTTGAGCCTGCTCGACCACATGATCGCCGTGACGCCGACGGTGAAGCCGGTGATCACGTAGGGGATGAACTTCACCAGGGAGACCTTGATCGCCGAGTAGCGGGCGACCTGCTCATTCGCTCCGGTCGCGCAGAGATAGCGACCGAAGCTCGTATGGTTGAGAATGACATGGAGGGATATCCCGATGATCAGAAAGAACCAGACGGGAACGGGAAGGCCGAGGAAGATGCTGCTTCCGAGGTTTCCGAACCCCATGTTCACCGAGAGGATCGTTCCGGCGTTCGAAAAGTATTGGATCAGCGACCTGAAGATCGACATCGTCCCCAACGTCACGATGAACGGGGCCATCCTGAACTTCGCGACCATCACTCCGTTCAGAGCGCCCAGGAGCGACCCGAAGACCAGGGCGAAGAAGAACGTGAGAACCAGACCAGACGTCGAACCGGGGCCGAACAGGTTGAGGAAGAAGATCGAGACGCCCCCGACGAAGGCCGCCATCGATCCCACCGAGAGGTCGATTCCGCCGCTGATGATGACGAACGTCATCCCAAGGCCGATGATTCCCGTATAGGACACCTGCCGGAGGATGTTGGTCAGGTTCCGGATCTTGAGGAAGTTCGGCCAGCCGACGATCGTCGCGATCACGAACAGGATGATGAACGCCATTCCCAGCGAGTGGTCTTTGATCCGGTAGTTCCGTATGTAATTCTTGATCTTATGCTCAGCCATCTCTCTTGACCCCTTTTTGTATCCCGGTCGCGTTGAATACGATATTCTCCTCGGTGATGTGCTCCTTCTCCAGATGTCCGGCGATTCTTCCTTCGCGCATGACATACACCCGGTCGCACATCCCGATCACCTCCTCCATCTCGCTGCTGACCACGATGCAGCTGATCCCCTCCTCGGCGAGACTGTGGATGAATTCATAGATCTCCCGTTTCGCATTGACGTCGATTCCGCGGGTGGGCTCATCCAGGATGAGTACCCGGGGCTTCGTGTCGATCCACCGCGCCAGATACACTTTCTGCTGATTGCCTCCGCTGAAGAAGCGGAGGGGCGCCCTGTGTGAAGCCGCGACGATGTTGAACCCCTTGACGTATTCCTTGCCGCTTTGCTCCTCGCTGCTCTTGTCGATCAGCCCTCGTTTCACATACTTCTCCTTGAGCGAGATCAGGGTGATGTTCTTGGGAATGTCGTAATCCATGACGATCCCCTTGCCCTGGCGATCCTCGCTGATGTACGCGAGTCCATGGTTCACCGCATCCCGGGGACTGCCGATCCTGATCGGCTTTCCATCGAACCGGATTGTTCCCGAGCTCATTTTCCTCAGGCCCATGATCGTTTCCATCGTTTCGGTCCGGCCGGCTCCGACCAGCCCGGCGAAACCCAGGATCTCCCCTTTGCGGAGGGTGAACGAGACATCCCGGAGGAGATTCGGACATGTAAGACCTTCCACTTCGAGAAGCGGCGGTTTTCCCGTCGAATCGATCTTGTCGGGGAAGACCTGGCTGAAATCCCGACCGACCATCTTCCGGGCGATGATCGTGGTGTCAAGATCCCTGATCTCGTCGACCGAAACCAGGTGTCCGTCGCGCAGGATCGTGACGCGATCGCAGATCGTCATCACTTCACCGAGCTTGTGGCTGACGAAGATCATCGTGACCCCCTGCTCCTTGAGCTTGCGCATCAGGGCGAAGAGGTGCTGAACCTCCACACCGGTCAGGGCGGTCGTCGGCTCGTCGAAGATCAGGATCCGGGCATCGAGCACCATCGCCTTGGCGATCTCGACCATCTGCTTTTCAGCGACTGAAAGGTCGCTCACCGTCCGATGGACGTCGATCGGCATCTTCAGCGATTCCAGCTGGGCTTTCGACTCCTGTCGCATCCTGTGCTTGTCGAGGAACACGCCCTTCTTCCGCTCATTGCCGAGGAAGATGTTCTCGTAGACCGTGAGGTAGTTGATCAGGTTGAACTCCTGGGGGACCAGGCCGATTCCCAGGCCTTTCGCGGTGATGTAGTCGGGAATACGGACCGGGTTTCCGTCAAGACGGATCGTTCCGCTCGTTTCCTCGTAGATTCCGCAGATGATCTTTATCAGTGTGGACTTGCCGGCTCCGTTTTCGCCGACAAGCCCCATGATCTCACCCGGGCGGATCGATACGCTCACCTGGTCAAGCACCCGGACCGTCGAGAACTCCTTGACGATCCCCTCCAGCTCCAGAATTGGTGGACGTTTCGCCATCAGTTCTCCATCGCTCCATCAAAATCGATCGTTGAAGGGGAAAAATCGATCCGTCGGACCAGCTCCAGCGCTTCCCGGGCGCCGAAGAGCCGATCCATCCCGTTGTCTTCCCATTCGACGGAAAGCGGGCCCTGATAACCGGCGGCGTTCGCTTCGCGGATGATCATGTCGAAGTCGACGTCCCCGTGCCCCGGCGAGACGAAGTTCCATCCCCGGCGCAGGTCACCGAACATCAGATGGGATCCGAGAATCCCGCTTCGGCCATCCAGCTTCACCACCGAATCCTTGATGTGGATGTGATAGATCGAATCGGCGAAATCACGATAGAAGAGCGCCGGGTCGATCCCCTGCCACTGGAGGTGGCTCGGGTCGAAGTTGATGCCCAGCGTCTTTCTTCCGCCAAACACTTCGAAGAGCTTTTTCGTCGTGTAGTAGTCGTAGGCGATCTCCGAGGGATGGACCTCGAGGGCGAACTTGACGCCCTGCTTGTCGAACTCGTCCAGGATCGGGGTCCACAGCCTGAGGATCTCCCGGTACCCTTCCTCGATCAGCTCGGGAGTATTCGCCGGGAAGGAGTAGAGGTACTTCCAGATCGGTGAACCCATGAAGCCGGTCACCACATAGCAGCCCATGTTCTTCGCCGCCCGGGCGGTATACTTCATCTGCTCGATTCCCCAGGCCCGGATCGCTTCGTCATCCCCCGCCAGCTCCTTCGGAGCGAATCCCGCCAAGCGGGGATCGCCGAACGCATCCCCGACGCACTGGCCGGCGAGGTGGTTGCCGAGGGCCCAGCAGCCGAGGTCGTACTTCTTCAGCGTCGCCAGCCTGTCCTCCACATATGCGGGATCGGTGGCCGCCTTCCTGACGTCCATGTGGTCGCCCCAGCAGGCGATCTCCAGCCCGTCGTACCCCATCTCGCTGATGATCCGGCAGACTTCCTCGAAGGGAAGATCGGCCCATTGTCCGGTGAATATCGTTACCTTTCTAGCCATCGTGTTTCTCTCCTTGTTACATTTCGACCCAGAGTGCGCCCTGCTTGCTGCTTTGGACGCATCGGTTAATGAAACGGACTCCTTCAAGCCCCTCATCCACTGACGGGAAATCGAGGTCGGAAGCTTCCAGCCGTTCTCCATTCAGATGTTTCGCCAAGGCGGTGACGAAGGGAAGATAGATGTTCGCGAACGCTTCATAGACACCTTCGGGGTGGCCGGAAGGAATCCTGCTGTATCGTTGAGCCTCTTCGGCAAACGGGTCGCGGCCGCGGCTGAACACCTGCTTCGGAGCGTCGCTCGGCGTGAAGATGAAGTGGTCGGGATCCTCCTGGGCCCACTCCAGTCCGCCCTTTTCACCGAAGATCCGGATCCGCAGGGCGTTGTCATAGCCGAAGGCGACCTGGCTGGACCAGTAGACTCCTTTCGCCCCGCCCTCATACTCGACCATGACCGTGGCGTTGTCGTCCAGCGTCCGTCCCTCGACGAGTGAATCGAGGCGGGCGCAGACCCGGCTGATCTTCAGGCCGGTCACCGTCGCGACGAGGTTTTCGATGTGGCTTCCGATATCGCCGAGACAGTTGGAGATGCCGGAGACTTCGGGATCCATCCGCCAAGGGGCGATCGGACTCGACTCGTCGACGGGATTGGCGAGCCAATCCTGAGGATACTCGGCGTTCACGAACCGGATCTTTCCCAGAAGACCGTCGCGGACCATCTTCCGCATCTGCTTCACCGCGGGATACCCGGTGTACGTGTACGTCACCGCGAAAAGCAGGTTCTTCTCCTTGGCCAGGCGCCGAAGCTCCTCGCTCTCTTCGACCTTCCACGTCAACGGCTTGTCGCAGACCACGTGGATCCCCTGCTCCAGAAACGCTTTACATACTTCGAAGTGGGTGCTGTTCGGGGTAACGACGACGACGAACTTGATTCCGTCCGCGCGTGCGCCCTCCATCCTGGCCATCTCGCGATAATCTTTGTACAGCCGGTCTTCGCTCAAACCGAGGGCTTTGCCATGAGCGTTCTACTTGGCCGGATCCCGACTGAATGAACCCGCTTTCAAAACGGCGAGTCCATCCATTCCGATCGCTTTGCGGTGGACGTCGCCGATGAACGCACCGGGACCTCCCCCCACCATACCATACGCAATTCTCTTCATAACCCCTCCATTCCTTATCTAAAGCGTAGCACACTGGAAAGGGAATTCCATAAGCAAGATTGGTACTTCATATGTTTTATTGACATGCGAAGAGCAATAAAATACTGCTTCTCATTCCGAACGGATGGAAAACCGGGCCCGTTTCACCCTCGAACTTGTGTCACTACTTCTCTGTTTATTTCTTAGAAATCTGGATTATAATCAACATTGCCACCCGTTCAACCAAATAAAAAGCAGGTCTCATCATTGGTTTTCAATTATTTCAATCACGCAACTTCCTTGTATTCATACCTTTAAAAACCGATATTTTTATAGTTTACTTAATTATTGTTGAATATAGTGACATACGTAACAGGTTTCACTCTCATAAAGCTGAACCACTGAAAAAGAGCTTACCGGATACTTGCACGAACGTCCTGCTCCGTACGGAGGACGGAAGGAAAAAGCTCGCCGCCGGCGAATCTTTCCGTCGATGCGGCCCAGCCGGATGTGATATCTCCGGTGGTCTTCCTTACGTAAAAAGCGTATGGAGCGCGAGCTCGATCATCGAATCGAAGGTGTCCTGTCGCTCCCTGGGAGGAACCTGCTCCCCGGTGAGGATCGAATCGCTGACGGTCAGCAGCGTGAGGGCCTGGATCCGCTTCAGCCGGGCAAGGGTATAGAGTTCGGCGCTCTCCATCTCGACGGCGAGGGCTCCCGCCTTCATCGCCAGGGCGTTCTTCTCTTCCGCTTTTTCATCGTAGAACTGGTCGCTGGTGAACACCGTTCCGACCACTGCCTTCACGTTGAGCTCCCTTGCCGTTCGAACCGCTTTCTCCAGGAGGGCGTATGTGGCGGTCGGGGCGAACTGATAGAGACCGAAGCGGCTGGGATTCATCCCGCTGTCACAGTCGGAGGCCTGGGCGATCAGGACGTCGCGAAGGTTCAACTCTTCGCTCATCGTTCCGCAGGTTCCGACCCTCATCAGGCGCTTCGCTCCATAGACATCGATCAGCTCGTGGGCGTAGATCGAAAAGGAGGGCATCCCCATCCCGGTCCCCTGGACGCTGACGCGGTGTCCGTTCCATGACCCGGTGTATCCGTTCATACCCCGAATCGTGTTGTAGTGGACGAGATCCGCGAGGAACGTCTTGGCGATGTGCTCCGCCCTCAAGGGGTCGCCGGGTAGCAGGACGTCCGGGGCGACAAGGCGCTTATCGGCCACGATGTGAATGCTCATATCGGCATTCTCACCGAGGTGGCGCCTTTTTGCAAGCTATGCACGCCTCGCCCCCTTATGATATACTCCGCTGCATATGAATACACCTACTGCTTTGATTCTACACGGCCATTTCTATCAACCACCAAGAGAAAACCCCTATACGGGACGCATCGAGACCCAGCCTTCCGCCGAACCCTTCAACGACTGGAACGAGTACATCACGGCGGATTGCTACCAGGCGAACACCCGCTCCCGCTACCTCAACGGCTACGGACAGGTGCTCAGCATGACCAACAACTACAAACACCTTTCCTTCAACTTCGGCCCCACTCTCCTCTCATGGCTGAGGGCCAACCATCCCCTCACCTATGAAGCGATCCTCCAGGCGGACAAGGAGAGCCTTTCCCGCCTGGGCCACGGCAATGCGATCGCCCAGGCATACAACCACCCCATCCTGCCGCTGCAGAAGAGGCACGACATCCAGACCCAGGTGATGTGGGCGCTGGAGGACTTCCATGCCCGGTTCGGCCGGGAATCGGAGGGGCTCTGGCTCAGCGAGACGGGGATCAATCCCGTGACGATCGACGTCCTCGCGGAAAACGGCGTGAAGTTCGTCATCCTCAGCCCATGGCAGGCCAAGGAGACGGAGAAGGAGGGACTGCTCGACGGCAAGCCGGCACCCTATGGGAAACCGTTTCTGCTGACCGGCGAGAAGGGCGGAACGGTTACCGCGTTCTTCTACAACCACACCCTCGCCGAAGGGATCAGCTTCGGTCACTACCTCAGGGATGCGGACGTGCTCTACAAGCTGCTGCTTGAGATCAGGAAGAAGGAGAAATCCCCCCTGATCCACACCGCCACCGATGGCGAGATCTACGGACACCACGAACCCTACGGGGACATGGCCCTCGCCGCCCTGATCAAAAAGACCGAAGCGGGCGGGGAGCTGACGTTCACCAACTATGGCGCCTACCTGGCCGCCAATCCGGCCAAGGAGTGGGCGGTCCTCCATGACGGAGAAGAGAAGAGAGGGAGCTCCTGGTCGTGTTCCCACGGCGTTTCGCGCTGGTACAAGGATTGCGGATGCTACACGGGAGGCAACCCTTCGTGGAACCAGAAATGGCGGACCCCCTTGCGCGCTTCCTTCGATGCGCTGGCCGGACGGATCGATGAGATCTACCTCAGGGAGGCCGGGAAGATCCTCGGAAGCGAGGAGACCACCCGGAAGGTCCTCGACGGCTTCGCTCCGGTCGCCTCCCACCTCGTTTCCCTGCAGGAGTTCCTCAGCCCGTACACCACCTGCGAGGAGGAGATTTCGGCTCTCGGGTGCCTGCTGCAGGGACAGAAGTACAAGCACTACAGCTATACCAGCTGCGGGTGGTTTTTCAACGACCTGGCGGGTCTCGAGCCGAAGCAGAACATCACCTACG
>JAAZJI010000185.1 GCA_012800465.1 Spirochaetales bacterium | reverse complement strand
TATGAAGCGTTCGGCTGGGAGCCGCCGAAGTACTGCCACCTGCCGATGGTGATGGGCAAGGACGGGCAGAAGCTCTCCAAACGCCACGGTTCGACCGCGGTGGCGGAGTTCAGAAAGGAAGGCTATCTTCCCGAAGCGCTTATGAACTACGTGTCCCTCGTCGGATGGTCGTACGACGGAACCCGGGAGTTCTTCACGAAGGAGGAGCTGGAAGAGCTCTTCAGCCTGGAGAAGATCAACAAGGCCCCCGGAGTCTTCGACTACAAGAAGCTCGATTGGTTCAACGGCCAATACATCCGCATGAAGAGCGATGAGGAGCTTCTGGATCTGCTGATGCCGTATCTTGAGGAGACGGGGTGGCCCTTGACCGATCGGGCGAAATTGCTCCACTTGACCGCGGTCGCGAAAGATCGGCTGAAAGTCCTCGGCGACATCACCGCCCTGGCTCGTTTTCTCTTCGAAGAGCCCGCGTGGGACGATCTTTCCATCTTCGCCGCGAAGGGCGTCGAGCTTCCGATGGCGTATACCGCGCTTGAGCGTGCGTATGCAGTGCTTCTTAGCGGCCTGGAATCAAAGAAAGAGCAGGGCATGATCGAAGAGGAGCTCGCCGGGCTGGCGAAGGAGCTCGGCCTTAAGGTCAACGGGGTGTTTCAACCCCTTCGGGTCGCAATCACGGGCAGTACGGTCAGTTTGCCCCTCTTCGACTCGATCGAGCTCCTCGGATTTGACCACACGATGAATCGAATACAAGACGCACTGGATGTGCTGAAGAAAGGAATTGAATAAGATGGCAGAAGTTACGTTGGACAAAATCGTATCACTCAGCAAGCGGCGGGGATTCGTCTTCCAATCGAGCGAGATCTACGGCGGCTTGAACGGCGCCTATGACTACGGACCGCTCGGAGTGCAACTGAAAAACAATATCCGCGATATGTGGTGGAAGGAGATGACCCAGATCCACGAAGACATCGTCGGGCTGGATGCATCGATCCTCATGCACCCCCGCGTCTGGGAAGCAAGCGGCCACGTGGCGAACTTCAGCGACCCGATGGTCGATTGCAAACAGTGTAAAAGCCGCTTCCGGACCGACCAGATCGATCTGTCGGCGGCGTGCCCGGTGTGCGGAACCAAGGATTCCTTCACCGAACCGCGGAATTTCAACCTGATGTTCTCCACCCATATCGGAGCGGCCAGCGATGCCGGCTCCCTGATCTACCTGCGCCCGGAAACCGCCCAGGGGATCTACACCGAATTCAAGAACATCGTCTCCTCCTCCCGGGTGAAGATCCCCTTCGGAATTGCCCAGGTGGGAAAGGCGTTCCGCAACGAGATCACGACCCGGCACTTCATCTTCCGCTCCGTCGAGTTCGAACAGATGGAGATGCAGTGGTTCTGCGCCCCCGGTACGGATGACGAGTGGTTCGAGTACTGGAAGGCCCGACGATTCGAGTTCTACGAGAAGATGGGTATCCGGAAGAGCCACCTCCGCTGGCACCAGCACGGAAAAGACGAGCTGGCGTTCTACGCCAAGGATGCGTACGACATCCAATACCTCTTCCCGATGGGATGGCAGGAGCTGGAAGGGGTGCACAACCGGACCGACTACGACCTTTCCCAGCACCAGGAGTTCAGCGGAAAAGACCAGACCTACCTCGACCCGGCGACCAACGAACGCTACATCCCCTACGTGGTGGAGACCAGCGCAGGCCTGACGCGCAACGTGCTCATGGCCCTCAGCGACGCCTATGAGGAGGAGACCCTGGAGGACGGCGAGACGCGGACAGTTCTGCGCTTCCACCCGGATATCGCTCCGGTGACGGTCGCCGTGCTTCCCTTGGTGAAGAAGGACGGGATCGCCGAAGCCGCGAAAGAGCTGGAGCTCTCTCTCCGCGAAGAGTTCACCACCTTCTTCGATCTCAGCGGAGCGATCGGGCGCCGCTATCGCCGGATGGATGAGATTGGAACCCCCTATTGCATCACCGTGGATTATCAGAGCCTGGAGGACCGGACGGTGACGCTGCGCCATCGCGATTCGATGGAGCAGGTACGGATTGGAATGGATGAGATCGCCTCGGCGATCAGGGAAGCGAACAAGAACTACAAGCGAGTGGAGAAGTAAGATGAACAGTGCCCTGCAAACCCTCTTCGATCGGGGATTCATCAAAGCGTGCACCAACCTGGAAGGATTGAGCGACTTGATGGACAAGGAATCGGTCCGGAT
>JAAZJI010000184.1 GCA_012800465.1 Spirochaetales bacterium | reverse complement strand
TCCCGATCATCCGCTTCGATGCGGCGATGACCTTGGCGAAGAAGCACATCCGGCGGCTCTGGTACCCCCGCCCCGGCAAGGGCGGCGACATCGCCGGCCGGGCGCCCCACTCCCTCGACGACGCGACCTTCCACCGCCTGATCCCCAACGAGTTCTGGAGGGAGGTCGTCGACCGAATCAACGAGGAGCTGCCGGACACCCTCCTGCTGGCCGAAGCGTTCTGGATGATGGAAGGATATTTCGTCCGGACCCTGGGGATGCACCGGGTGTACAACAGCGCGTTCATGAACATGCTCAAGAACCAGGAGAACCGAAAATACCGGGAGACGATCAAGAACACCCTCGCCTATGAGCCGGAGATCCTCAAGCGCTTCGTGAACTTCATGAACAACCCCGACGAGGAGACCGCGATCGCCCAGTTCGGCGACGGGGACAAGTACTTCGGAGTCTGCACTCTTCTCGCCACGATGCCGGGCCTGCCGATGTTCGGACACGGCCAGGTCGAGGGGTTCCGGGAAAAATACGGGATGGAGTATCGCCGGGCCTACTGGGACGAGACGGCGAACCGTCACCTGGTCGACGAGCACTACCGGAGAATCTTCCCCCTGCTGAAGCGCCGTCATCTCTTCAGCGACGTGGAGCACTTCGAGCTCTTCGACCTGGTCAATGACGGATACGTCCACGAGTCGGCGTTCTGCTACGTCAACGGCACGGACACCGAGCGCTCGCTCGTCCTCTACAACAACCAGTACGAGATGGTCGAAGGAAGGATCAAGCACTCCGCTCCCAAGCTGGTCAAGAACGATGGCGGCAAGCACACCGCCACCACCTCGCTGGCGGAGAGCCTCGGGCTGACCCTGAGCGGCCGCCGCTTCGTCATCTGGGATTCCTTCACCGACAAGCTCACCTACATGACCCCTTCGCTGAAGCTCTTCGATGACGGCCTCCGGGTCCATCTCTGGGGGTTCGAGACGAAGGTGATCCTCAACATCCGCGAGGTCGAGGACACCGACGGGGTCTATGCGGAGCTCTACGAACGGATCGGGGACCGGGGGATCGCCAACTTCGAGGAGGAGATCATGGCCCTCCGCCTCCGCCCGATCATCGAGGCGATGGAGAACCTCCGCTCCGAGAGCTTCTTCGCCCTCCTCTCCTCGATCTTCGACCGGACGGGCAGCTCCAAGGAGGAGCGGACGCTCCTGCTCGCTCTGGGCGAAGCGTACGCCCGCCTGACCACCGCCTATGAACTGCTCCATCCGCAGACGAAGAAGGTTCTCGACCATCCGCCGCGCGATCCCGACGTGAAGGCGATCATGGAGAACGTCAAGCGCCTCGACACCCTCTTCTCCGATCCCGAGGCCCGCCTCTTCAGTCAAAGCCGGATCCTTCTCGACGAGCTGGGGGTGGTCGTCAGCTCGGCGTTCTTCCTCAACCCCTTCATGAGGGAGGAGACCGGGATCACCGAGGCGATCCTCCTTTCCGAGCGGCTCCAGCTCTGCCGCTTCTACGCCAAGAAGCTTGAAGAGGCGGGGTTCGTCGGCGACGACCGGATCAAGGCGTGCCAAAGCGGAGCGATCGTGGTGGGCGCCCACCGGGCGTACCGGAAAGGGGACCGCCCCCAGGAGACGCTCGCCCGTCTTCTGGAGGAGGAGCGGGTCCGCACCTACGCCCTGGTGAACGAGTATCAGGGGGTCGTGTGGTTCGACAAGGAACGGATGCAGGAGCTGATCGTCCTCAGCGCGCTCTCCATCGCGATGAACGAGCCGGAGTTCGAACCGACCGCCTACGTGAAGACCCTGTTCGATGCGCAGCGGAACGCCTCCTATCGGCTCAAGAGCCTCCTCGCCCTTCCGGAGTGACGACAGGATGGAACGGATCGACCGAAACGCGCTGGAACGCTTCTGCACCGAGGTGTTCATCGCCCTCGGGCTTCCCCGGGATGAGGCGCTCCACTCCGCCGAGATCCTCGTCAGGGCGGATGCCCGCGGAATCGCCAGTCACGGGGTCGCCCGCCTCTGGCGCTATGAGAACGGTCTTCGGCTCGGGATCATGAGCGGGGGGATCGAACCGACGGTTCTTCGGGAGACCCCGATCTCCCTCGTCCTCGACGCCAACGGGGCGATGGGGATGAGCCTCAGCAGGAAAACGATGGAGCGGGTGATCGGAAAGGCGGAGACCTCCGGGGTCGGGTTCGCCTCGATCCGAAACAGCAACCACTTCGGAATCGCCGGCTACTACTCGGAGATGGCAGCCCGAAGCGATATGATCGGCATCGCGATGACGAACACCGCGGCCCTCGGGGTCCCCACGTTCGGAACCGCGGCGATGTTCGGCACGAACCCGATCGCGGTCGCCCTTCCCGGAAACGATGGAAGGATCTTCAGTCTCGACATGTCCACGACATCGGTCACCCGGGGGAAGATCGAGGTCTACAACCGCGAGGGGAATCCTCTCCCTTCAGGATGGGCGGTCGATCCGGCGGGGAAGGTGACCGGCGATGCCGCCCGGCTGCTTGACGACATGCTCTTCCAGCGGGGCGGAGGCCTTCTTCCTCTCGGTGGAGCCGGCGAGGAGCTCGGGGGGCACAAGGGCTACGGCCTGGCCGTCCTCGTCGACCTGATGACGGCGGTCCTCAGCGGCGGAACGTTTGGAAAATCGGTGATGGACAGCGAAGCGACGAGCGCCCGGGTCTGCCATTTCTTCGGGGCGATCCGCCTCGACCTCTTCCGCGATCCGAAGGAGCTGAAAAGCGATGTCGACACCCTCCTGTCCGAACTGAACGGATCACCCGTCGCCGAAGGACACGAGAAGGTGCTGTGGGCGGGCCAGAAGGAGCAGGAGGCGGAGGCCCGCTCGGCGGTGGAGGGCGTTCCTCTCGCGGCGAACGTCGTTTCACGGCTGAAGAGCATCGGGAAGGGCCTGGGCATCGCGTTCCCCGGCTCCCTGTCCGGCTGAGCCGTCTGCGCGAATCCAACCGCCGGTTCGTCCCGTCCTTCCGACAACACCTCCTTTCCTTTGATTGACTT
>JAAZJI010000183.1 GCA_012800465.1 Spirochaetales bacterium | reverse complement strand
CTCGCCCGGCTGCTCACCCTTCATAAGACCCGGAAGGACCGGCGACTGGCCCATTATCTCGCCAAGCTCCTTGTCCCGATGATGGGCATGCTGTCACCCGGCCTCCTCATCCCGGTTCCCGCCAGCGAAGCCGGCTTTCGCCGGCGGGGCTATGACCAGATGATCCTGCTCACCGGGGAATTGAGCCGACAGGTCGGTGTTCCGAGCTGTCCGGCCCTGGGTCGGAAGCAGGGGGAAATCGTCCTCCAAAAGAGGATCATGGGAATCGAGAGCAAGGAGATCGTTCTTCTGGATGACATCTATACGACGGGAAAGACGAGCGCCTCGTGCAGAAAGGTCCTTGAAGAGGCCTATGGAATCGATCCCCGGGTGGTGACGATCGCCGAATCATGAATGGTTCCCGGTTCTGTTGACACGTCCGGGGTATCTCATTATGATACATGCAGGATGTATCGTTTATTGGGGGATCGCCGAAAGGTGCATCCCCTTTTTATGGAGCTACGGAACGCGCATGCTACGCAAAGGGATTCAGGAAACACCGCTGTTCGTCACCTTCGACCCGTTGATCAGGGCGGTCAATCTCCGCCTGGTCGACATCTCGGTCTTCGAGAGCCGAAAACATGTCGGGGTGAATCTGGTGATCATGGCGGAAAACCGCGATACCACGGTGGAGGATTGCGCGACGGTCCACAAGATCGTCGCCCCGAGGCTGAACCTCCTCTACGACACCAGGGAGGTGGGGATCGAGGTCTCGACCCCCGGTCTGCAGCGCAATCTGAAGGATGTCCATGAGTTCACCCTCTATGAGGGGAAGCGGGTCAGGATCTACTCGACGGTCCTCAAGGGATGGATCAGCGGACGGATCGAGACGGTCCGGGAGGACTCCCTGACCGTCCGCGATGTGATCGTTGAAGATACGAACGAACAATTGGAATGTAAATCGGTCGAGTTTGATGAGATTCAGAAAGCGAAGCTCGAGTACCGATGGGAGGATAGACCACATGGCAACTGATATTGGTGATGCGGTACGAGCGATGGTCTCGGAAAAGAACATCAGCGAAGAGCTGGTGATTTCTACGATCGAAGAGATTCTTCGCGCTGCATTCAAGCGCAAATTCGGAACCGATGAGAACGCGGTGATTCAGTTCAGCGATGATTTTTCCACCGTCGAGATGTCCAGCCGCCGCCTCGTCGTCGATGACGACAACTGGTACAACGAGGTGACGGAGATTCCCTTCTCCGAAGCGGTCACCCTGCATGAAGGGGCGACGATCGGCGACGAGCTTCTGATCCCCGTCGATCTGAAGGACTTCGACCGGATCAGCGTCCAGTCGGCGAAACAGCGTGCCCACCAGAGCTTCCGGGATATCCAGAAGGACACCCTCTACAGCGAGTACAAGGCGAAAGAGGGGATGGTCATCATCGGCTACTTCCGCCGCCAGCTCCCCACCGGGGACATCTACGTCGATATCGGCAACACGGAAGGCCTTTTGCCAAAGCGCAACCAGTCCAGCCGGGAAAGCTACCAGAGCGGCGACAAGATCAAGTGCTACGTCGAAAAGGTTGAAAAAGCGGAACGGGGCCTGCGGGTCATCCTCTCCAGATCCAGTCCGGAACTGCTGCGCCGACTCTTCGAGGTGGAGGTTCCGGAGATCGCCCAGAACCAGGTCGACATCATAAAGATCGTCCGGGAGGCGGGCTATCGCTCGAAAGTGGCGGTCGCATCCAGAAGCGATGAGATCGATCCCGTCGGAGCGTGCGTCGGGTTGAAGGGAAATCGAATCCAGACTATCATGAGCGAGATAGAAGGGGAGAAGATCGACATCCTGCGGTATGACCCCAATCCGGTCAACTACATCCGCAACGCCCTCTCTCCGGCCCAGGTCCGTGATGTCGTGATCATCGACAAGAACATCTATCACGCCGTGGCGATCGTCGATGAGAGCCAGCTCTCCCTCGCCATCGGCAAACAGGGTCTGAATGTCCGGCTCGCCAACAAGCTGGTGGACTGGATGATCGACGTGAAGACCCAGGAACAGTTCGAGGAGATGGACATCGCCAAGGAGGCCCGCTATCGGGCGGAGTCGATCTTCATCGACGATGATGGTCAGGAATACTATGGCGACGAACCCGTCCACTACGATGAACCGGTGTTCATCGAAGAGGAAGGGGAGACGGATCTCGGAATCGACGAGGATGAGATCGATCTCACCGAATTGCCGCTCGAGGAGGAGCTGATCACGAAACTGCACTTCTACGACATCTACACCGTCGAGGAGTTCATCAACATCAGCGACGAGCACCTGGCGACGTTGGAGAATCTCACCGCCGAAGAGCTGGTCCGCATCAAGGACACCATCACCGAGCACGTCGACATCGTCGAGGACGATGATGAAGAGATGCAGTATATCTGTCCCTCCTGCGGAGGAATCATCACCGAGGATATGGATATGTGCCCCCACTGCGGCACCGGTCTGGCGTTTGAGGAAGAGTAACTCATAGAGGAAAGAATGACGGAAGAGAAGAAAAAGCCTAAAATCACCCTGATCAAGCAAGTAGTCGCCCCCACCGAATCCGTTGGGGAGACGAAAAGCGTGGCGGAAAAGGAAGGCGAGCAGAAACCCAAGACCACCGAAAAACGGCGAGTCGTTGTGGTGAAGAAAAAAGTCGTGAAGGCGAAGCCCGCCCCCAAGCAGGCGGCGAGCAAGGGCGAACCGCGGAAGAAGCAGGACGAGAAGCCCGCGATTCCGCCGACCGCCCGCACGATCGTCCGCAAAGAGCCCGTCGTCTCCGAGCGCCTGGGCTCATCGCCTTTGCATACAGGCCCGAAAGTGATCCGTCCGACGAACCTTCCGCCGGTTCCCAACCAGGGGCTCACGATCAACGACACCCCGCAGCGGGTTCCGCGCCAGCCTCAACAACCCCAGGGGAGACGGGTGTACGGAACGGTGGGCGGCCGGCCCGCCCGCCAGCAGGAAGGGTCGCGATACCCGCGCCAAGGCGCCCAGCGGCGGCCCCCCTATCAGGGCGGACCGCGTCAGGAAGGATACGCCCAGCGACCGCCTCAAGGTGGTGGATCCGCTTTTCGTCAAGGTGGCCGCCCGGGCGGCTTCCGACCTTCTCCGGTCGGTGGCGACCTGCCTTCACAGAACAACCAGCGGCCCCAGAAGAAGACCTTCACGAAGCGGAAGGATCAGGCCTACAAGCGCCGTGATGCGGAAGAGGAGCGCGAGTTCCAGATCCAGCGACGCAAGGAGCAGGCCGCGGCCAAGCTTGCCGCCGTTCCCAAGTCGATCGACATGATGGAGGTCATCACCGTCGCGGATCTCGCCAAGAAGATGAACCTGAAAGCGGCGGAGATCATCGCCAAGCTCTTCAAGATGGGAATGATGGTGACGATCAACCAGCAGATCGACTTCGAGACCGCCCAGATCATCTGTAGCGAGTACAACTGTGATGTCCGGCTGGTCTCCCTCTATGACGAGACGATCATCGACAGCGAGGAAGTCGAAGATGAAGAGCTCGTCGATCGGGCTCCGATCGTCACCGTCATGGGTCACGTCGACCATGGAAAGACGAAGCTGCTCGATGCGATCCGTTCGACGAAGGTCGCCGAAGGGGAGTTCGGCGGAATCACCCAGCACATCGGTGCGTACAAGGTGAACCTGTCGGGGAAGGGGGACGTGGTGTTCCTGGATACCCCGGGACACTCCGCCTTCAGCATGATGCGGGCCCGCGGCGCCCAGCTGACCGACATCGTCATCCTGGTCGTGGCGGCCAATGACGGAGTCATGCCCCAGACCCGCGAAGCGATCGACCACGCAAAGGCTGCGAACGTCCCGATCGTCGTCGCG
>JAAZJI010000182.1 GCA_012800465.1 Spirochaetales bacterium | reverse complement strand
GCTTTTCCACCATCCCCTGCTCGCGGACCTTCCGTTTGACCTGGTTGATCGCCAGGTTCTTCGTGACCCGGATCAGCCAGTACTTGGCGTCGTCGCGTGAAGGAAAGAGCATTCCCTTGTCAAAAAACCGGATGAACGCCTCCTGGCTGATCTCTTCGGCGAGATCCCTGTTGTTGGTAACGTAGTAGGCGACCCGCATGACGACCGGGAAGACCTCCTCATATACCTGCCTGAACGCTCGTTCATCGTTGCTCCGTATTTCCATAAGATTAACAACTCGTCCGTACAATCGTTACATTTTTTCTTCAAGGACGCTGCCTCCGGGCAGATCCTTGACCACGTATCCCAGCTCGAGCAGCCGGGAACGGAGCCCGTCTGCCCGATCCCAGTCCCTGGCCGCTTTCGCCTCGTTGCGCTCCTTAAGAAGGCGCAGCGCCTCGGGGTCGACTTCACGATCCTCCGGTGCGGTCACCTCATCGAGGCCGAGGCCCAGGACCGTATCGAAGAAGATCAGCAGCGAGTACTGCTCATCGGCGGTCAATCCGCCGTCCTTCACCACCGCCCAGAGGGTCGAAAGCGCCTTGGGGGTGTTGAGGTCGTTCCGAACCGCGTCCAGGAACGCTTGTCGGTAGCCAAGGGCCTTCTCCCCGGAAAGCCCGGTCTCCTCGGCCCCCGCCTTGAGCAGGCCCCGGATGTGTTTCACGATGTTCCCGCGGGCGTTCTTCGCCGCCGCGAGGCTCTCGAAGCTGAACCGCAGCTGGGAGCGATAGTGCCCCCCGAGGGTGAAGTAGCGGTAATCCATCGGATCGAAGCCCTTCTCCTTCAAGAAGGAGAGGGTCAGGAACTCCCCTCCGGATTTGCTCATCTTCCCCGTTTCGTCGAGCAGGAACTCGCCGTGGAGCCAGTAGTTGACCCACTTCGCCCCGGTGGCCGCCTCGCTCTGGGCGATCTCGTTGGTGTGGTGGACCGGAATCGCGTCGATTCCCCCGCAGTGGATGTCGAAGCGCTCCCCGAGGTAGGTCATGCTCATCGCCGAGCATTCGATGTGCCAGCCGGGGAAGCCCCTGCCCCAGGGGGAAGGCCACATCATCTCCTGGTCGCCGAACTTGCTCCGGGTGAACCAGAGGACGAAGTCCCTTGGGTTTCTCTTGTGCTCATCCTCCTCCACCCCCTCCCGGACCGCGGTCTGCAGCCGGTCGAGCTCGAGGCGGGCGAGCTTGCCGTAATCATCGATCGTGTCGATCGCGAAATACACGTTCCCCCCGCTTTGGTAGGTATGCCCCTTCTCCTCCAGGCGGAGGATCAGGTCGATCATCTGTCGGATGTGGTCGGTGGCCTTGCAGGTCGTACTCGGTCGGATCATCCTCAGGTCGTCGAAGTCCCGGAAGAACGCCTCGGTGTAGTATTCGGCGATCTCCCATGCGCTCTTCTTCTTCTCCCGCGCCGCCTTCTCCAGCTTGTCCTCGCCATCATCCCCGTCACCGCTGAGGTGTCCGACATCGGTGATGTTCATCACGTGGGTCACCTCGTACCCGCTGGCGATGAGAACCCGTTTCAAAAGGTCCTCAAAGAGAAAGGTCCGGAGATTTCCGATATGGGCGTAGTTGTAGACGGTGGGCCCACAGCAGTACATCCCGACCTTCCCTGCTTTGATCGGGATGAACTCTTCGATCGAACGGCTCATTGTATTGTAAAGGCGAAGCGCCATGATAAGCTCCTTTGGATTGCTTGACCCGGCAAATGGGGCTACGATGTCTTCATGCATATCAATGTACGCAATAGGGTTGAAAAAATCAACCTTGAACAGGAGGTCGACCTCGCCGAATTCTCGACGATGAAGAGCGGCGGGAAAGCCGATCTGTGCTGCCATCCAACCGATCTGGAAGGACTGAGAGTCGCCCTCGCGTTCGCTCGGGACGCTTCGCTTCCCGTCACGGTCCTCGGGGGGATGAGCAACGTCCTGATCAGCGACGGAGGGATTGAAGGACTCGTCGTCAGAACCACGGACATGAGCAAGGTGACCAGACGGGGAAATCTGCTTTCCGCCCTCGCCGGAGCCCGGCTGGACGATGTGGTCGACCTTGCGATCGAGGAGGGCCTTGGAGGGCTCGAACACTTCTACGGGATCCCCGGCACGATCGGAGGGGCGCTTCGGGGAAACGCCGGAGCCCATGGCCATGAGATCAGTGAGAAGGTTCTCTTCGTCGACCTGCTCGATCCGGAGGGGAATCTGCTCAGGAAACGGGTCGTCCCTGCCGAGTTCTCCTATCGGACGAGCCCGTTCAAAGGGCGGGACGACCTCATCCTGCATGAGATCCACCTGGCCCTGGATCCGGTCAGAGACACCCACGCCCTCAAGAACATCGCACTGGGCCACAAGCGGAGCCGGATCGAACGACGGCAGTACGAGTATCCTTCCCTCGGCTCGATCTTCAAGAACCCGCCCGGGTTGAAAGCCGGGGCGTTGCTGGAGGATCTCAAGGGAACACGGATCGGAGGGGCCCTGATCGCCCCCCACCACGCCAACATGATCATCAACGCGGACGGAAGGGCCACTTCTCAGGATGTCCGCAACCTTATCCTCCTGGCCAAGGAGAGGGTCTTCACAGCGCATGGCATCACTCTTGAGGAGGAGATCGTCTATCTTGGCCGATGGTGAACACGGCGGCATAGGCGATGGAGAACACCCCTTTGCTCGTAAGCGCGATCCGGACCTCGCCTCGACCGAGGGAAGCGATGAACTCGTAGGCGACCCCCTTTTCGGAAAGCATGACCGTTCCCCTCCTCCCCTTCGCCTCCAGGGACCATCCATCCCGTTCCCGCCACGTGAGAAGGATCCGTTCGGAGCCGCGTTCGACCGTGAACCGGAGGCGAAGGTCGGTCCGGACCATCCGTTCCCGGTCCGTCTGCAGGACGAGGATGTGGTCGAATCCGAGGAGAACCGGACCGATTCTTCGTTTCACCTCACTCCTTCGGGTGGCCTTCAGCACCTGTCCGCTTCCGCTGTACACCGGCTCCCGGCCAATGGCGAACTCATGGAAAAGAGACGCATTCTCTCCTTCCAGACCCAGGGTGAGCCGATAGGGGAACTCGCTTGCATCCAGGGCGCTGTGCACCGCCACCGCCCCGAGGCGGAGGTCGGCTTCCACTTGGAGGGAAAGGGGGGTGTGCTCGCTGCCTGCGATCCGGATTCCGACCGGTCCTTCCTCATAGCGGAGCAGAAAGGTGAGTCCCCCGGGGATCCGGTGGGGAAGAAACACGCTCCCGGTGGAGGGAGGCGGCAGGCCGATCAGCATTCCGGAGAACGCTCCCCGTTCGAACCCAAGACCGAGCCGGCCCTCCGCCCCCCGGAAGAGGGAGAGGCTCCCCGACTCCGGGTCCCCGATCCGCGTCTCGTACAGCTCTCCGGTCCGAAGCGCCCTGAAGGTGGTCTCCTTCACGACGATTCGGATCCGACCGGCCCTGAACGGGCCGAGGGAGACGGAGGGGGTTGCGACCTTCGAAGCGGCGTCGTAGGAAAGACCGAGTGAGCACCCTCGGGTCTCGACCGCGATGGTGAAGATCTCCTCCAACGGCCGGAAGCGCAGAAGAAGATCCGCCTCCGCCCAAAGCGCGGGCGAGGCGCAGAGAAGCACCAGAAGAAGAGGGATCCGTCTCATCACCTTCCTAAGGAAAAGAACTTCTCACTTCGCTTTCTGTTGATTCTTCATTGCAATAATGGTTTAATACAATGTGGCGTCACCGCCAACAACCTGTACGGTATAGGAGTTCCTCATGGTGATCTTAACCCTGAACTGTGGAAGCTCTTCTGCGAAGTACCAAGTCTATGATTGGGAAGAGAAAGAAGTGCTTGCTGTCGGCGTGGTCGAGCGCATTGGCCTCGAGTATTCGACGATCGAACATAAGGCGGTCGGAAAAGAGGAGTATACCGCCGAGTTCTCTTCCCCCACCCACAAGGAAGCGATCGAGCTGATCATCCGCATGCTGCTGGACAAGGAGTATGGCGTGATCAGCGATCTGAAGGAGATCGGGGCGGTGGGCCACCGGGTCCTGCACGGCGGCGAGGCATTCAAGAAGTCCGCCCTCATCACCGACGAAGTCATCGCCCAACTGAAGAACTACGTCCACTTGGGACCTTTGCACATGCCCGCCAACATCATGGGCATCGAAGGTGCGCTGAAGGCGATGCCGGATGTCCCCCAGGCGATCGTCCTCGATACCGCCTGGCACCAGACGATGCCCGAGGAGGCGTTCATGTATGCCGTGCCGTACGAATGGTACACCAAGTACAACGTCCGCCGCTACGGATTCCACGGAACCAGCCACCTCTACTGCGCCAAGCGGGCCGCGGCGATTCTCGGGAAGAAGAACAAGGACACCAACGTCATCATCTGCCACATCGGCAACGGAGCTTCGGTCAGTGCCGTGAAGAACGGCGTCGCGGTCGACACCTCGATGGGGCTCACCCCCCTCGAAGGACTGGTGATGGGCTCCCGAAGCGGCGACATCGATCCGGCGATCATCCCCTACATGATGGAGAACACCCGGATGAGCGCCAAGGAGATGGATTCCACCCTGAACAAGAAGAGCGGACTCATCGGGCTGTGCGGCAAGAGCGACCGGAGGGACGTGCTACAGGCCTCCAGGGACGGGGATGAGAAGGCCCGACTCGCGATCGACATGGAAGGCCGACGAATCGGCAAGTACATCGGATCCTACGCGACTCTTCTTGACGGTCGTCTCGATGCGATCGTCTTCACCGCCGGGGTCGGCGAGATGGGCCCGCATGTCCGAAAGCGGGCGTGCGAGGGTCTGGAGATCATCGGGGCGAAGCTCGATCCGAAGAAGAACGAGACGAGCGTGAGCCGCAACGGCGAGTTCGAGATCTCGGCCGACGATTCCAAGGTGAAGATCCTCGTCATCCCCACCGATGAAGAGCTCGTCATGACGGAGGACGCGTACGCGCTGATGAACGGGACATATGACGTCCACACCAACTTCACCTACTCCTTCGAATCACGGCAGTACGTCAACAAGGCCCGGGCTGCCGGCCTGAAGCGGGACCTTGAAAAGAATCCCGCCCTGAAGGACATCCTCGCGATCAGGTGACCGGCAAGTCAGGTGCGTTCTTTCAGGTACCTGAACAGCCGGGCGAAAAAGGTGTCCTCCCGTGGATCGAGAAGATCGGCCTCTTCAGCCACGGGAGGATTCCCGTTTTTCGGATAGCGCGATTCGACCTCGAGGCGGATCATCTCCTGCACGTCGCCCGGGGTCGCCTTTCCGGTGACCAGCCGTTCCATCAGGGGACCGACGGCATCGGTGAATTCGATCAATCGATCAAGCTCCTCCTGTTGTTTGGCAAACATCTCTTCCTGCTCCTTTTTCGTAAGGGTGGTGTTCTTCACCCCTTGATGAAATACCAGGAGGGCGACGAATCTCGCCATCGGCCTTCCTCGTCCGATACCCGCGGCCTGGAACGCCTCATACCCCCGGTCGATGCTCACCCGCCCTTCTCCGAAACGATGGAGGGCCGTCGTGCTCAGGGGGTCGGGGGGCATCATCACGTTCCTGCCTTCGATCAGCGAAAAGAACTTTTTCCTTCCGATCGGAGTATCGCTCCGCCCGCTCCGATACCGGGGCCGTTTCCCCTCCTCGTCCAAGAGGCACACCACATACCGCCGGTCGACGATGTCGACTCCGGCCACACGCTTTCCGTCATTGTCCATGGATCCAAGCGTACCGGAGGAGAGGCCTCCGGCCCAGTTGTAAAAATCCCCGCTTCTTTCCTTTTTCTTCGCTTCTTGGTATCTTAGGGAGAGGAGGAAACCGATGGAACGGAATGAACGGCTTCTGGTCGTAGTGGATATGCAGAACGATTTCGTCACCGGATCGCTTGGTACCGAGGAAGCGAAAGGGATCGTCGATGGCGCGGTGGCGAAGATCGAGACGGAACAGGGAGCGGTCGTCTATACCCTCGATACCCACTTCGAGGATTACCTCTCCACCAGCGAGGGCCGTTCCCTGCCCGTCGAGCACTGCATCAAGGGCAGCGAGGGACACAAGCTGATCCCTGAGCTTCGAAGCCCCCTCAAAGATGCCAAGAGCTTTGAAAAGCATACCTTCGGCTCGGTCGAACTCGCCGAGTACATCCGGAACAACCCTCGGATCAAGGAGGTCGAACTCTTCGGTCTCTGCACCGACATCTGCGTCGTCTCCAACGCCCTGATGATCAAGGCGATGAGGCCGGACCTGGTGGTCAAGGTCGACGGCAGGATCTCCGCCGGAACCACCGTCGAGAAGCACAACGCCGCGTTGGACACAATGGAGTCCTGCCAGATCGTCGTGACGCGCTGATGTGCAACCTTTTCATGGACAAGCTCCGCTCCTCCGAGTAGGATGGTATATAACCTTTTGAGGAGGCGTTGATGCTGCAACCCCTATCATACGTAATCGTTACCCCGTACACCGTCGCCAAAAGCAGGACCGGTGGTGTCCTCTCCCGTCTGCTTTCCCGGATCTCGCTTGAACTCGTCGGCGCACAGATGGTCGCCATGGACAAGGAGACCACGGAGGCGTTCGCCCGGATCATCGAGAGCCGGAGTCCCGAAGCGTGCTGCGGAGCGACCCGTGACATCCTCGGTTCCTACATCCGTCGGAACATGGGCCCCTCGGATGACGGCTTCCTCCATCGGTCCCTCTTTCTCATCTTCCGGGGCGACGACCCGACGAAGGAGCTCAGCGCCGTCTGCGGAACCTTCCAGAAGGAAGCCGATGATGTCGAGGCCGTCAGCGGCGAATCGATCCGGGACACCTTTGCGGACCTGATCTACACCGACGAGAGCCGACGGACGATCCGCTACTTCGAACCGGCGGTGATCACCGCCGGAGAACAGAAGGAGGCGGAAGCGGTCATCGAGCTCTTCGCCAAATGGCTTCCGACCCAGAACAACCTGATCCACAATCGGCAGGAGGACTACTACGAAGGCATCGAGC
>JAAZJI010000181.1 GCA_012800465.1 Spirochaetales bacterium | reverse complement strand
GCCCTCCGTCCCCAGAAGGTGGTCACGGTCCGGATGGGTCCGAACTATCCGTTCACCGCCGAATAGTTGCATATCGTGTTCCATGGACAAGACCGTAACCGATTTTCTACGCTCGCTGGACCGGTCCCTCTTTCTGGAGGGTCCGGCAAAGCGTTATGCCGACTACGACGGACCGCTGCCCATCGGGTTCGACCAGACGATCAGCCAGCCCTCGCTGGTGGCGTACATGACCGATGCGTTGGACGTGGACAAGACCCACCGGATTCTGGAGATCGGTACCGGCAGCGGGTATCAGACGGCGTTTCTCGCCCACTTCGCCAAGGAAGTGGTCACCATCGAACGGATCAGGGAGCTCTCCGTCACCGCCAAGGAGCGGCTGGATGACCTGGGGTATCACAATATCACCTACATCATCGGGGACGGGACAAGGGGATGGGCGGAGCGTGCCCCCTATGACCGGATCATGGTGACCGCCGCCCCGGATGAAATCCCTCCCCTCCTGATCGAACAGCTCCGTGTCGGCGGGAAGATGGTGATCCCCTGTGGAGGCCGGGGCCATCAGGAGCTGGTCCTGGTGAAGAAGGCCCCCGACCGCTCGATCAGCAGAACGAAGCTCCTCGATGTGGCGTTCGTCCCCCTGATCAGCGACTAGAACCCCAGAGCCGACCACCCGATTCCTCCGAGCGCTCCGAAAAGAAGGAGGATGATCGGGCTCAGGGTGATCTTCCTGCCGTTGGCGAAAAGGAAGGCGGTGATGAAGACGCCTAATGCGAAGTAATCGAGAGAGGAGATCGGGCCCACCGCGAGCTTGAGCAGGGAAAGACCGGCGGTGAAGATCGCGGCGACCACCGTCGGCCGCACCCCCTCCAGGATATGCTTCATCAGCGTCTGCTCGCGGTAGCGCTCATAGAGCCTGGCGAGCATGAGCATGATGATCACCGAGGGAAGGATGTTGCCGAGGGTCGCCGCCAGCACCCCGGGGATTCCCGCCACCCGCATCCCCACGAAGGTCGCGCTGTTGATCGCGATCGGACCGGGGGTCATCTCGGCGATCGTCACCAGGTCGGCGAACTCCAGAGGCGTCAGCCATGTGTGCATCTCGACCGTCTGCGCCTGGATCAGCGGCATCGCCGCATACCCGCCTCCGATCGAAAAGAGTCCGATCTGGAAGAAGCTCACAAAGAGCTGAAGCAGGATCGTCATCGCATCTTCTCCTTTCTCGCCTCACGGATGCTGAGAAGGATGGAAAGCAGGACCATCATGACCATCACGACCATGATGTTCACCCTGAACACGAAGAGGGCGATGAACGCCACGGCGAACAGAACCAGCGGAAGGACCTTCTTCGTCTCCGCAAGCGTCCTGAAGAGCGCCCACGTCACCTGCAGCACGATCGCGGCGACCACCGCCCGCATCCCGTGGAACGCCGCCTTGACCCAGGTGTTCTCCGCCACCGCCTCATATCCGACCGAGATGAGGCTGAGGATGACCATCGGCGGGAGGATCGTTCCCAGGGTGCTGACCAGGGCGCCGGGAACCCCGGCGAGGTGGTATCCCACCATCAAGGACGCGTTGACCGCGATCGGGCCGGGGGAGGACTGGGCGATCGTGATGAAATCCATCATCTCCTCATCATCGATCCAGCCCAGTTGGACGACCATCTTCTTGCGCATCAGGCTGACGATGACGAAGCCGCCGCCGAAGGTGAACAGGCTCAAGGTGAAGGTGGTCCAAAACAGCTTGAGATAAAACTTCAGATCGATCACAGGTTTCGTGCTCACTTCGCTCCCCCGCCTCAATCTACTCCTCTCTTCCATTTGTTGCAATATGCGGTAATAGCGCCCACCTCGACTACTACCCGCCCCTGCATCAACTCGATCAGCATGGTCTTCAACCCCGCCCTCTGTGCCGGGGGATCGGACATCTCTTTTCCAAACTGCCTGGGTGTTTCCCGGAGACCCATGACCCCGGCCGGTTCGAAGCGGGAGGAATGAAGGTCGCAACCCGCGTGCTTCCACAAAAACCGTTCCATCGGACGGAATCCTGCCGTACTGCCGTTACTGGACAAAACGGTTGTAACTCACTACGCTCACCTTCATGAGTAAACGCGATCTCACCTTCTCTTTGGGCTGTAAGGACGGCTTTCCGATCTTCATCGGATATTTTCCCACCGCGATGGCGTTCGGCCTCGTGGTGAAGAATCTGGGATTGCGCCTTTGGGAAGCAATCCTCTTCTCCGTCACGAATTTCGCCGGCAGCGGCCAGTTTCTCGCTGCCAGCCTGATCGGATCGGGCGCCCTCCTTGCCGAACTCTTCATCAGCGTCCTGCTCATCAACCTCCGATACACCTTCATGGGCGCGGAGGTGGCACGGCGGCTGGAAGATGGGATCACGGGAATGAAGCGGGCCCTCATCGCCCACGGAACGACCGATGAAGTGTTTTCCATTTCATTGATGAATCCCGGCAGGCTTCCCGCTTCCTACATGGCGGGCCTGGAGCTGACCTCCTACGCCGGCTGGGTCAGCGGAACGGCGCTGGGCTTTCTCGTCGGCCTGGTGCTACCCCCCGCCCTTCAGCTGGCGGTCGGCGTGACGATCTATGCGATGTTCTCATCGCTTTTGGCCCAGGAGTTTCGCAAGAAAGGCCTGAAGGTCCTCCTCATCGCCGCGATCTCGGCGGGAACCCACTCGGTTTTGACGCTGCTTCTTGGAGTAAAGATCGGTTGGTCCTTCGTCATCGCGATGCTGCTGGCGAGCTTCATCGGCTCGCTCATCATCCGGGAGGAGTCATGAAAACGTTCGTGCTGCCGATCCTCGTCTCCGCGCTTGCGACCTTCATTCCCCGGGTCATCCCCTATTGGGTCTCCTTTCTGGACAAGCTTCCCCCGCTGCTCTCGCGGATGCTCCGCCTCCTTCCGGTCGCCGCCCTCGGGCCGCTGATCTTTCCGGGGGTGTTCCTCGATTATGTCCCCCACCTCTGGGCGGGATTCGCCGGAATCGCCGCCGCCTTCATCCTCGCCTACTTCAAAGGCGGAATGATCCTTCCGATTCTCTCCTCGATCGTGGTAACATATCTTGCACTCTTGTTCGGAGCATAGGATGTTCGACCTTCACCGCCACCTTACTTCAGCTTCTCCGTCACATGCCTGTTTCTATGCGACAAGCAGGAAAGAGGAGTGGGAAGCGGTGGTTCAAGCCCCCTACGGGGCGGTGGGACTCTTGCCGTCGCACCTGCCGGACGGTGTTGAAGAGATTCATGCTCTTCTCGTCGCCCACCCGCATCTCCAGATCGGCGAAGTGGGCCTTGATCGGAGATTTCCCCATCCCGATCGGCAGGAATCGTTTCTTGAAGAACTCTTAGCGATCGCCGTCGAACTGGATCGCAGCGTAACGCTTCACTGCGTTCGAAGAGAAGGCCGGCTGCTCGAGATTCTCAGGGGCATGGAGCGGCTTCCCCGCCTCCTGTGGCACTCCTTTGGCGGCAGCTACGAAGTCGCCCTCGAAGCCGCCCGGCTGGGAATCGTCCTCAGCTACGGGCCGAGGCTGAAGCATGCGAAGCTGAGCGGGGAAGGAAAACGGCTCACCCGGCTTCCTTTCGGCCTTGAAAGCGACCATGACGAGCCGACGGAGGACGGGTATGGGGAAGCCTGGCGGACCCACCAGAGATGGTTTGCCGGCTTGACGGGCTGGAGCCTCGACCGATTGGCGGAAAACAACGATGAGAAACGAACAGTTCTTGCGCATTAGCCGGCTGCTCGGCGATTCGGCGATCAAAACCCTTCACGATAAGACCGTTACCGTCGTCGGTCTCGGAGCGGTCGGAGGAATGGCTTTGGAGTCGCTCGTCCGCAGCGGGGTCGGAACGGTGCGGATCGTGGACTTCGACACGATCGGGATCACCAACCTCAACCGTCAGATTCTCGCGACCCACGATACGATCGGGACCGAGAAGACGCACGCGGCGAAAGAACGGGTCAACGCGATCAATCCATCCTGTGAAGTCGATGTGCTTCCCTTGTTCGTAAACAGGGAATCGGTCCACCGTATTTTTGAGGGAAAAGAGACGGATCTGCTCATCGACGCGATCGATTCGCTCAGCCCGAAGGTCGCGTTGCTTGAATATGCGTACAAGGCGGACATTCCCGCAATTTCGTCAATGGGGGCCGCCCTTCGGCGCGACCCGTTCCTCGTGCGAACGGCGGATCTGATGGACACCTGGGGGTGTCCGCTGGCCAGACAGGTGCGCTACCGCCTCAAGCGCAGGGACATCGGGCGGGGGATCGATGTGGTCTTTTCAGCGGAAGAAATACGCTTCACCTACAAGGATCCCTCCGAGGAGGAGCATGCCGATTTCAACGAGCGAATCAGCGCGACGGGAAGAAGGCGGAACGTGCTCGGATCCCTTCCGACCGTCACCGCGATCTTCGGCCAGCACCTCGCCCACCTCGCCCTGACGAAGCTCCTCGGGAAGGAGGAGCTTTCGGGAGTGGAGGTGTTCAACGCCCGGCGATGACCAGGGGGCTGAAGAAGCCCGGGGCGTGAAAGTCCGGCTTCACCGTTCCGATCGGGTTCGCCGCCAGATAGTAGGGAACCTTGTGCCCGTCTCCGCACGCGGTGAAGTTCCCCAGCAGATCCACCTCCCGCCCCTCCTTTGCGAGACCGAACGCGGCAAGATCCAGTTCAGCGGAAAGCGTATACCGGCTCTGACGGTTGCTGTTCTCCAGGATTTCGATCGTTCGAGGGATCGTATCAATCAGATCAGGGTCGAAAAATGTCCGGTTTTCGCGGTTCTTCCCCCTTGCGACGAGGATGCCCCCCGAGGCGCTGAACTCGAAGTTCAGAT
>JAAZJI010000180.1 GCA_012800465.1 Spirochaetales bacterium | reverse complement strand
TCCTCGGCGGTAAGGGTGCGAACCTCGCCGACATGATCAGCATCGGCCTTCCGGTTCCTCCGGGCTTCACGATCAGCACCGAAGCGTGCGCGTACTACTCGGCCAACGACGGAGCGTATCCCGAAGGTCTTCGGGAGGAGATCCTCGAGCATCTGGCGACTCTTGAGGAGATGATGGGAGCGAAGCTCGGCGATGCAGCCAATCCGCTTCTGGTCTCGGTCAGAAGCGGAGCCGCCTCCTCGATGCCGGGGATGATGGATACGATCCTGAACCTCGGGCTCAATCCGGAGAGCGTCAAGGGTCTCATCGCGAAGACCGGCAACGAGCGTTTCGCCTGGGACAGCTATCGCCGCTTCATGCAGATGTTTGGCGACGTCGTCATGGGGGTTCCCCACGCGCTCTTCGAAGGCGCCCTTCAGGACGTGAAGGATGAGAAGGGTGTCCAATTGGATACCGACCTGGACGCCGCCGATCTGCAGGAGGTCATCAAGCGCTATCAGAAGATCTACCACGACACCGTCGGATCGGACTTCCCCTACGACCCCGTCGAGCAGCTCTTCCTCGCGACGAACGCGGTGTTCAAGTCCTGGAACAACGAGCGGGCGATCCGATATCGCCAGATGAACGACATCCGCGGACTCCTCGGAACCGCGGTCAACATCCAGTCGATGGTCTTCGGAAACATGGGCGAGACGAGCGGAACGGGCGTCGCCTTCACCCGCGACCCCTCCACCGGCGAGAACCACTTCTACGGCGAGTACCTGATGAACGCCCAGGGTGAGGACGTCGTTGCGGGAATCCGGACCCCCGAGCCGATCGAGACCCTCGAGAAGGTGAACCCCGAAGCATACAGGCAGCTGGTCGAGATCCGGCACATCCTTGAGCAGCACTACAAGGACATGCAGGACCTCGAGTTCACGATCCAGGAGGGGACGCTCTACATCCTTCAGACCCGAAGCGGAAAGCGGACCGTCTTCAGCTGGCTCCGCAGCCAGGTCGAGATGGTGGAAGAGGGCCTGATCACCAAGGAGGAGGCGGTCAGCCGCGTTCCCGCCGGCGAGTTCGGCAAGCTCTTCGCTCCGGTTCTCGACTCCAAGTACATTTCCGACAACAGCGTCGACGTGGTCACCAAGGGCCTGAACGCCTCGCCCGGCGGTGCAAGCGGCAAGGCGTACTTCACCGCGGCGAAAGCGGAGGAGATGGCGGCCAAGGGCGAGGACGTCATCCTGGTGCGAAACGAGACCAGCCCCGAGGATATCGGAGGCATGGCGGTCGCCAAGGGAATCGTTACCGCCCGGGGCGGCATGACCAGCCACGCGGCGGTCGTCGCCCGTGGAATGGGCTGCCCCTGCGTCAGCGGCGCCCATGAGATCGTGATCAACGAAGAGAAGAAGTTCCTCACCGTCGGCGGTGTCACGATCAAGGAAGGGGAGCATATCGCCCTTGACGGCTTCACCGGCGAAGTGTATGCGGTCGAGGTTCCCGTGAAGGCCTCCGAGATCGTCCAGGTTCTGAATGGCCAGATGAAGGAAGAGGAATCCCAGCTCTTCGGGTTCTATAAGAAGTTCATGTCCTACGTCCAGGAGATCAAGCGGATGGCGGTCTACACCAACGCGGACACCCCGCAGGACACCCGGATGGCGGTGCTCTTCGGCGCCGAGGGAATCGGGCTCTGCCGAACCGAGCATATGTTCTTCGGGGAAG
>JAAZJI010000179.1 GCA_012800465.1 Spirochaetales bacterium | reverse complement strand
TGCGGTCTGATAGGCGATCACGGAGTAGGCGAGGGCATGGCTCTTGTTGAAGCCATAGTTGGCGAACGGCTCGAGCATCTCGAAGATCTCGATCGCATGCTCCCTGCTCCGGCCCAAGGCGAGCGCGCCGCTTACGAACTTCACCTTTTCCGCTTCAAGCTCCTGGACCTTCTTCTTGCCCATGATCCGCCTGAGGATGTCCGCGGCTCCCAGAGAGTAGCCGGCGATGATCTGGGCGACCTTCATCACCTGCTCCTGATAGACGATCACCCCGTAGGTGTTCTTCAGCTCCTCCTCCAGCTCGGGATCGGCGTAGGTGATCGGCTGACGGCCGTGCTTGCAGGCGATGTACTGGGGGATGAACCTCATCGGCCCGGGGCGATAGAGAGCGTTGAGGGCGACCAGATCCTCGATCGTGGTGGGCTTCGCCTCCTTGAGGACGTTCTGCATCCCCGAGCTTTCGAACTGGAAGATCGCGCTGGACTCCCCCCGGCCGAGCATCGCGAAAGTCGCCTCGTCCTCCTCATCGATCTCCTCGATCGAGAAGGTGGGGTCCTTGGCTCGGATCAAGGCCTGGGCGTGCCGGATCATGGTGAGGGTCTTCAGCCCGAGGAAGTCCATCTTGACCAGGCCGCACGGTTCCAGCAGTTCCATCGAGTACTGGGTGGAGATCGCGCCGGTCTTGGCGTCGCGGTAGAGGGGGACGTACCGGGTGAGCTCCTCCCTTCCGATCACCACCCCCGCCGCATGGGTCGAGATGTGCCGGGCCATCCCTTCAAGGCGGCGAGCCGCGTCGAAGAGCTCGGCGTAGACGCCCCCCTGCTTCTCCAGGTCAACCAGCTCCCGGGACTCCGCGAACGCCCTGTCCAGCGTCATCCCAAGATCGTCGGGGATCATCTTCGCGATCCGGTTGGACTCCTCGAAGCTGATGTCGAGGACCCGGGCGACGTCCTTCACCACCGCTTTGGCCTTGAGGGTTCCGAAGGTGGCGATCTGGGCGACACGGTCGAGCCCGTATTTTTCCGTGACGTAGTTGATCACTTCCCCTCTTCGTTCGAAGCAGAAGTCGATGTCGAAGTCCGGCATGCTCACCCGTTCGGGGTTGAGGAAACGCTCGAAGAGCAGGTTGTACTTGATCGGATCGACGTTGGTGATGTCGAGGGCGTACGCGACCAGGGAGCCGGCCCCCGAACCGCGTCCCGGTCCGACGGGGATCCCCTGCTGCTTCGCCCAGCGGATGTAGTCCATCACGATGAGGAAATAGCCTTCGAAGCCCATCGAGATGATGACCTCGAGCTCGTACTCGAGGCGCCCGGTCAGCTCCCCGGTGATCGTCTCATAGCGGTTGGAAAGCCCTTCCCGGGCGAGGGTCCTGAGGTATTCGGCGGGGGATCCGTACCCCGCAGGCACCTCAAAGACCGGCAGTTGCGGACCGGGGAATTGGATCTCCAGATTGCACCGCTCAGCGATTTTGACGGTGTTCTCGATCGCCTCGGGAACCCATGAAAAGAGATTCGCCATCTCCTCCCGGCTCTTGAAGTAAAACTGGTCGTTGGGGAAGCGCATCCGGTTCGGGTCGTGCTTCTTCGCATTGGTCCCCACGCAGAGGAGCAGGTCGTGGGCGTTCGCATCCGATTGCTCGATGTAGTGGATGTCGTTGGTGGCCACGAGGGGGATCCCCGTCTCATCGGAGAGCCGTTTCAGGAGGGGATTGGTCCGTTTCTGCTCTTCCAGGCCGTGGTCCTGGAGCTCGAGATAGTAGCGGCCGTCGTCGAAGACGGAACTGAACCAGAGCGCCCGGCGCTTCGCTTCCTCCCAGTCGCCGTTCAAAAGGTGCTGAAGAATCTCGCCGCCGAGACACGCCGACAGGCAGATGAGACCTTCGTTGTATCGCGCAAGGAGCTCGTCATCGATCCGAGGGCGGAAGTAGAACCCCTCGGTGTAGGCCAGGGAGGAGAGGATCATCAGGTTTTGATACCCCGTCCGGTTCATCGCCAAGAGGATCAGGTGGTACTGGTGGCTCTTTTTCCCGCTGCCCGGTTCGGGCCGCTCGGTCCGATCGGGCGGATTGACGTAGAACTCGCAACCGATGATCGGTTTGATCCCGGCTTTCTTGGCGGCGTAGTAGAAGTGCAGGGCGCCGAAGAGGTTCCCATGGTCGGTGATCGCGATGCTGTCCATCCCGAGTTCTTTGGCTTTTTTCATGTAGGCGGGAATCTTCGCCGCTCCGTCGAGCAGCGAAAAATCCGTATGGTTGTGCAGATGGACGAAGCCGCCGCTGATATTCCGGGTCATCATTCCTCCAGTATGATCCTAGGAGAGCGTCTGGATGTTGAGTTCATGCAGGAAGGATTCGAAGACCCTCCTGGTCCGCTCCGCCTGGAATTCGGTGATCGATTCATGGCGATTCATCAGGTCGTGGGCCATCTCGTAGGAGATGGTGTTCACCCGGTCGGGGTGGATCGGCAGGTTCAGCAGCGAAAGCTGGTTCTCCAGTTCGGGGGAGAGATGGAACGCCCTCTTTGGAAAGGAAGCACTAAAGCGGACTTTCGTCAAGGCGGTCTGGTTCCGGGTGGCCTGGAACGCCACGAGGATCGCCGTGTCGGGTGTCCGGATCGGGTTGTCGATCAGGACGAAGCGCTGGAAATCCCCCCACTCCAGGCCCAGACGGATCTTCGTCAGGACGAAGGGCGTCTTGCCAAGCAGAAGCGCCCCTCTCTTGTCGTAGAGGCGGTTGACCGGGATCCACGCGGCGGTGAAGCGCCCCTCATCCCACTTTCGGATCTCCGCCTGGGCGTCGAGGACGGCAAGGGCGGTGGAGAACGCCATCCGGCTCTCCGGCTCGCAGACCGAGCCGCCGATCGTGATCTGACGCCGGGTGATGTGGCTGATGATGCTGCCCAGCGCGCTCTTGAGGATCGAGGGAAGGACCAGTTTTCCTGCCGAGAGGAGGCTGCTGGTGGTCACCATCGCCCCGATGTCGATGTGCCGGTCGGTTCGGCTGATCCGCTTCAGCTCCTCGATCCGCCCCAGGTCGACGATCTGGGCCTTGGAGGGGAAAGGATAGAAGTCGCTCCTGCTCATCAGGTAGGTCCCCCCCGCCCAGAGCAGAGGATGCTCGATTCGCTGGAAGAGGAGGGAAAGCTCGCCGAGGGTCCGCGGCTGATGGATCATCGGGGATCTAGTTGCTTCCACGCCTTCGCCTCCTGTACTCGAACGCCTGGATCGTGATCGCCAGCAGCTCCGTCACGTCCATGCACGGGCAGGTGTTCAGGCTGAGCTCCTGCATGATCGCCTTCTCGTCGACCACTCCCTCCTCCCGGCTGCGGCTGCTGCCCATCAGCTCGGTGAGGATCGATTCGATCAGCAGCGTCTTCGACGCATAGCAATCGGGGCAGGGCTTGTTTCCGCTTACCCGGTACGCCCGTTCGATGTCCCGGCAGAGCCGGGTGCGATGAAAGGTCTCGAAGGTCCGGATCTTCGCATCCTTCAGGCGGAACGCCGGAACGATGCAGCTGAGCACCGCCACGTCGTCCACCAGGACGATGCAGTTTCCGCATGCGTTGCCCCGGCAGTGGCTGAGCATCGATTTGACCCCCACATCCTCGATCAGCATCAGGGAGAGCGGCTTCGTGGAATTGACGTGCAAGGTCAGCGCCTTGGAGTCGATGGTGCATTCCAGTTTCAATGGGTACTCCTTAGAAGGTCCAGAATCATCGGTCCGTCCACCGGGACGTGCTCGACGTTCGATCCGAGCGCCTGCTCAAGGGCGGTGAGCAGGGCGGCGGTCACCGCACCCTTGACGGCGGCGGTCATCGAGGAGGGCATGCCTTCGCCCTCCTCCTCAAGCTGGATGTCGATCTCGAACCCCTTCGACTGGGAGAGCCGGGCTCCCGCTTCGAGCAGCGTCGTCACGATCGTGTGGCGGACCTTGCTGATGTAGGCGGCCTTCTCATACACCTTCGGGGTGGTGATCGAGACCCAGACGGAGCGGATGACCGGCACCAGGGCGAGGGGGGAGATCTCCAGTTCAAGAATGATCGCGACCCACGAGTTGGAGAAGAAGAGGGAATCCTTCGCCGAGGGATGGCGGAAGAAGGTGACGGTCTCGCTGATCGGAAGGGGCTCGACGAACCGTTTCTCCTTGATCAGCTGGCACGCCCGCAGGATGTGCCGGGGCATCCTTCCGCTGTTCGCGTTGAGGACCGACGGGCCGCTGTCCAGCAGCTCGTTGCCGTCCCCGACGAAGGAGATGTCCTTCTTCGAGACGCCCAGCTCATCGCTGACGATCTGTTTCCAGATCTCGGCGGAGTTCCCCGTGTTGTAGAAGGAGGTGTTGATCACGACGTGGTCGTTCGGCTGGAGGGTCACCTGGACGCTCTGCGTCGGAGTCCCCTTGTACTCCCGGCTGAATCCTCCGATCCCCGGGGCGAGGGCGAGGCCGTTTCCCCGGCCGTACCGGAAGAAGGTGGAGTGTCGGATCCGCATCCGGCGCTGCATCTCGTAGGCGGCGTTCTTCCGGGCGAAGTCCGCCCGCTTGCTCACCGAAGAGGCGAGCTCCTTCAGCTTCGCATACTTGTCCGTCCGGACCATCGCGGCGGAGGAGGGGCTTTCGGCGGCATGCTTCATCCGCCAGGAGAGGGGATTGTAGCCGGTGTGCTTCGCCAGTTCGCTGTAGTGGGCCTCGCTGCTGGCGAGCGCCTCGCTGTAGCCGAGTCCACCGTAGAAGTGGGCGGGGCGGTTGTTCGTCGTGTGGATCTCCACCCGGATCGTCAGCGCTGCGACCGGGTAGAGGGGAATCAGGCCGGCGTAGAGGTGGTTCACCAGCTCTTCGCGGAAGAAGGCGGCGCACCCCTGGTCGACGACGACCCGGATCTCCTCCGCCTGAGGCTTGCCGTTGCTCAGATAGTAGGTCTTGCGGGTGATTCCATACCGGGGCGGGGCGGCCTCCATCTCGTGGAGGATCTCCGTGTCCCGACCGCTTTTGATCGCCGCGACGCTGCACAGCGCGGCGAGCTGGGAGGGGAGGACCAGCATCTCGTCGTGGGGTGCATAGAAAGGCTGGCGGTGGATGATGACGTTCTTTTTGGACAGGCCGGTGACCTCCGCCACGCTGTCCCGGACGTGGGCGGGCCACTGGGTGGGCGCCTCGACGTGGAGGGTCTCCCCGTCGAACGCCACCGAGACGCGGTTGTAGGTGAGGCGCTTCCTGCTCGTGGAGTGGAAGGAGTAGGACCGCTGGAGAACCTGAAGGTTCTCCTCCTTCAGCGCCTCCTCCAGATTTCCGAAGGTGTAGGAATACGGGGTCACGGAGAGGGACTCCACCGGTTCGTCCTCGACGTAGGAGACGGAGATCCCCCCGGCCTTGATGAGGGCGCTCTCCCGGTCGGGGCCGAAGAGGGCGAGCAGCGGCTGGCCGCGGTAGGTGATCGTTCCGCTGCTGAGCAGGGGGACCTGGGCGTCGAGGACGCGCAGCCGGTTGGAACCGGGGATGTCCCGGGGGGCGACCGTGACGAAGGCGGGATCCGCTTCGGGGACGACGATCCTGTCGAACCGCCCCCGGGCGATCCGACTGGTGATCAGAACCCCTTGGAGGGGAGTGAGTCTGCCGATTGCTGCTCGCTTTTCCGCCATGATCTTCCTCTGATTCCCAACGATACCACGCCGGAAGCATTGGGGCAATTGCCTCTCTCGGGCACCGGGTATACAATCGGGGGCATGGAGAAGATAGAGCGCGAGATCGAACAGCTGAGGAAGGAGCTGGAGACCTACCAGCGAGCGTACTACGTCGACAGCCGGCCGCTGGTGGATGATTCGGTGTATGACCGGAAGTTCGACCGGCTGCTCGAACTGGAGAGGCGATATCCCGGGTTCGCTTCCCCCACGTCCCCGACCGTCCGCGTCGGCAGCGACATCTCCGGCGATTTCCCCGAGGTGGAGCACACGATCGCCGTCCTCAGCCTGGACAAGGCGTACACCGAGGAGGAGCTCCTTTCGTGGATCGGAAAGCTCGAGAAGAACGCCCCGGACGGGCTGGGCATCATCATCGAGGAGAAGATCGACGGGGTCTCGATCGTCCTCTACTATGAGAACGGCGTCCTTCGGCGTGCGGTGACCCGGGGGAACGGGGTGGTGGGCAACGATGTGAGTGCGAATGTGAAGACGATTCCGACGATTCCGCTGACCCTTCCCGAAGCGGTGACGGTGGCGGTCCGGGGGGAGATCCATCTTCCCAAGGCGGAGTTCGAAACCCTCAACAGGACCCTTGAAACCCCGTATGCCAACCCTCGCAACCTCGCCAGCGGGACGTTGAGACGGATCAAGTCCAGCGAAGTTGCCAGAATCCCTCTGAGGATCTTCGCCTACGAGGGGTTCTGGAATACGGACCAGCCGACGACCCATCTGGAGGTCCTGGCCAAGCTCAAAGCGTACGGATTCACGATCAACGAGCACTTCGCATATTTCACCAAGAACGCGATCGATGCCGGAGACGCCCTTGAAGCGGCCGGACTGAAGGCGGTCTCCGGGTCATGGGAAGAGATCGGACCCTTCATCCGCGAGCAGACCGAGCGTCGGGCCGCCCTTGCCTATGAGATCGACGGCCTCGTGGCGAAAGTCGATTCGATCGCCTATCGGGAGACCCTCGGCTACACCGGTCACCACCCCAGGTGGGCGCTCGCCTACAAGTTCGAATCGCCCCAGGCGGTCACCACCCTTCTGGGCATCGACGTCCAGGTGGGCCGCACCGGGCGGGTGACCCCCGTGGCACGGGTCAGACCGGCCCGGGTCGCGGGTTCGACGATCGGCAACATCACCCTCCATAATCAGGAGTACATCAACGGCCTCGAGCTGGGAATCGGCGACCTCGTCGAGATCTCCCGGCGGGGAGACGTCATCCCGGCGGTCGAGCGGGTGATCGAGAAGGCGGAGGAGAACACCGGGGTGTGGCGGATGCCTTCGCGCTGTCCCTCGTGCGATACCCCGCTCGAGGAACGGGGGGCGCACACCTTCTGTCCGAACGGCCGGAACTGTCCCGCCCAGATCCTCGGACGGATCGAGTTCTTCGTCTCCAAGGAGGGGATGGATATCGAGAACTTCGGGCCTTCGACCGTGAAGGACCTGGTCGACCTCGGTGCCTTGGGGGATATCCAGGACATCTACTCGATCGACTATGAGGAGATTCTCTCCGATCGGCCCGGGTACGGACCGAAGAAGATCGCCCTGATCAAGGAGGGCGTGGAAGAGAGCAAGAATCGGCCGTTTCGGCAGGTGCTTATGGCATTGGGCATTCCCGAACTCGGAAAGAAAGGGGCGGATCTCCTGATTGCAAGCGGACTGGATTCGATCGACAAGCTCCTTGCCGTCGCCGAGCGGGAGGATGTTGAGACCCTTCTTTCGATCGACCGGATCGGAGAGAAGATCGCCCGCCTCTATATCGATGCCCTCAACGACCGGGACATGAGAACCCGGATCGAAGCCCTCCGCTCGGCGGGGCTTTCGATGGAGGAAAAGATCGAGACGTCGACCGTGAAACAGATATTCGCAGGACAGACCTGGTGCATCACCGGAACGTTCGAGCGCTTCAAGCCGCGGGATCTCGCCCTCAGGGAAGTCGAGAAGCGCGGGGGGAAGACGACGGGCGGCGTGACGCGGAGCACGACCGTGCTGCTCGCCGGACCGGGGGCGGGAAGCAAGCTTGCGAAAGCCAGAGAACTGGGGATCCGGATCATCGACGAGGCGGAATTTCTTCAAATGCTGGGCGAGTGATCACAATTTCTCTTTTGTGTGATGACATTCGCGGGAAAAACGGATATATAGGGGGGAACTATGGAGGTGGCCCCATGCATGAACTTGCCCGTGAACTCAACCAGGCCCTTGAAGATTCCGTCATAGACTCCCTGCTCTCGGAGACCGGTCGCCGACTGTTCTTTCCCAAGGGGGTCGTCGCCCAGAGCGCCGAAGCGACGGAGAAGGCCAAGCGCTTCAACGCCACGGCCGGCTTGGCCACCTTGGGCGGCCAGGCGATGCACCTTCGCGACATCTTCGATCAGTTCCTCCCCGGATCCTTCGTTCCAAACGACATCTTCTCCTACGCCCCCGGCGGCGGCGACATGCGCCTCCGACGGCTTTGGCTCGAAGAGATGCTTGCAAAGAATCCAACGCTGAACGGCAAGAGGATCTCCCTGCCGCTGGTGACCGCCGGCCTGACCAACGGCTTGGCGATGGTCGCCACCCTGTTCGTCGATCCGGGCGACCTGTTCGTCCTTCCCGACCTGAACTGGGACAACTATGAGCTGATCTATCTCCATCAGCACGGGGCGGACGTGCGGACATTCCCTTCCTTCACCAAGGAGGGAGGGTTCAACGTGCCGGGCCTTCTGAAGCTCCTGGAATCCGCCGGGGCGAAGAAAGCCCACCTGCTGCTGAACTTCCCCAACAACCCCACCGGGTACTCCCTCACCGAGACGGAACAGGATGAGCTGGTCGAGGGGCTCGTGGCATTGGCGGAAAAAGGGATGGTTCTCAACGCCATCATCGACGATGCGTACTTCGGGCTCTTCTTCGAAGACGATGTCGCCAAGGAATCCATTTTCGCCAAGCTCTGCGACGCCCATGAGCGGATTCTTGCGATCAAGAGCGACGGGGCGACGAAGGAAGCGATGGTCTGGGGATTTAGGATCGGGTTCCTCACCTACGGTGCGAAAGGTCTGACCGACCGGCAGCACGACGCGCTGAACAAAAAGACCCTCGCCGCGATTCGAACCTCGGTTTCCAACTGCGACCGGCCCGGGCAGAGCCTGCTGATCAAGGCGATGCAGGAGGGCAGGCGGTATGAGATCGACAAGCAGGCGGTCTTCTCCGAGATGAAGCAGCGCTATCTTGTGCTCAAGGAGACCCTGAAACGCTTCGAAGGGGATGGGAACCTGGTTCCCTATCCCTTCAACAGCGGTTATTTCATGGCGTTCAAGACGAGAAAAAGCGCCGAGGAGCTGCGACGTCATCTCCTGGACCGGTACGAAGTGGGTACGGTCAACCTCAATGGCACCACGCTTCGCGTCGCCTACTGCTCGGTGGACTTGGAAAAAGTCAGCGACCTGATAGAATTGATCTATCAGGCGGCAGGTGAGATATGGAACTGAAGAGCAAGCTGTATCTGATCGATGAGCAGGGCGATAAATTCATGGGGATCGGGGTGCTGTGGCTCCTGGAGGAGATCGCGCGCCAATCCTCCCTGCGGAAGGCCGCTCTCGTCCTTGGCATTTCCTATTCGAAAGCATATGGTATGATTGAAAATCTGGAAAAGGGGCTCGATATGAAGATGCTTGAACGCAAGCGCGGCGGCTCCTCGCGGGAGGGCGCGACCCTCACCAAGGCCGCCGAGCGGTTCATCGCGGTCTATCGGACCTTTCATCTTGAGGCGAAAGAGCGCCTCGTGGAACCATACGAACGGTTTGTCGAAGCGATGAAGAGCGTAGCGGAGGAAGATGATGAGTGCAAAGAGCTATGATTTCACGATTTCCAATCTCGGGGAGGCGAAGGTCCCCAACCCGATCATCATGGGTGACAAGCACGGAGAGGTCCAGGTGGATTACGTCCGCGACAGCGACCACATCCTCTTCGGAATCGAGGCGATGATGAACGAGGTCGGCCGTCAGGTTCCCCGCTTCGAGGAGACGGTGGAGCTCGCCGGGCCGAGGGAGAAGATCTACTTCAACCCCAAGCACGTCCACGCCGCGATCGCGACCTGCGGCGGGATCTGTCCGGGTCTGAACAACGTCATCCGGTCGGTCGTCCGCTGCTTCTGGTACCGCTATGGAGTGCGGCGGATCAGCGGGATTCAGTACGGGTATCAGGGCCTGCTCGCCTCCAGCCCCTGGCCGGTCATCCCGCTGGATCCCGACGTGGTGGATGACATCCAGGAGAAGGGGGGAACGATCCTCGGCTCCGCCCGCGGCGGCGGAAAGAAGGTCGATGAGATCGTCGATTCGCTGGAACGGCTGAACGTGAACATCCTCGTGACGGTCGGCGGCGACGGAACCCTCCGCGGGGCGCGGGACATCGCCGAGGAGGTGGATAGGCGCGGGCTGAAGATCGCGGTCATCGGCATCCCCAAGACGATCGACAACGACCTTTCGCTGATCCAGTCCTCCTTCGGGGTGGACACCGCCGTCCAGATGGCGGTCCGCGTCGTCCGGGGAGCGCACGTCGAAGCGAAGAACTCGATCCACGGTATCGGACTGGTGAAGGTGATGGGACGGGAAAGCGGCTTCATCGCGGCGAACACCTCCCTTGCCCAGAGCGACGTGAACTTCTGCCTGATTCCGGAGAACCCTTTCGACCTGGAGGGGCCGAACGGATTCCTGGCCCACCTGAAGAAGCGGATTCTCGACCGGGACCACGCGGTCGTCCTCGTCAGCGAAGGGGCAGGCCAGGACCTGATGCCCGCGACCGGGGAAGTGGATGCTTCGGGGAACGTAAAGTTCCACGATATCGGAATCTACCTCAGGGATGAGATCATCAAGTACTTCAAGAAGGAGGGGATCGAGGTCAACCTGAAGTACATCGACCCATCCTACATCATCCGTTCCGCCCCGGCGGACTCCTACGATTCGATCTACTGCGCCCGCCTCGGAGCGCATGCGGTCCATGCTGCGATGGCGGGGAAGACCTCCCTGCTGATCGGGATGCTGCACAACCGGTTCGTCCATCTGCCGATCGACGTGGCGGTGCGGGAGCGGAACTACGTCGATCTCAGGGGGGCGCTCTGGCGCGACGTGCTGGAGAACACCCGCCAGCCGATCTTGATGAAGAACTAGGATGGAAGGATTTTCGCATTAGTGTAAATATTTTGTGAAATCCGGAGACATGCAGATGTAAAGTTCTATGAGGCAAGAAGACATTTTTATAAAAAATGAGAAAAGACGAGAAATGTACTTGATTCTTTTTGAGAGAGTCGATACTGTTCACCCAGAAAGAGAACGACGGCTCGCGAACCC
>JAAZJI010000018.1 GCA_012800465.1 Spirochaetales bacterium | reverse complement strand
GTGCGTCCATTGGGCAGCGTGCAGGACGGCGAGATCGCCAACACCCTCGTGGAGGTGCTCAGCCACTCCTATTTCGGATTGAAAAAGGGGATGAAGCGGACCCTCAAGATCATCGTCCGCGATGTCAGCGGTCTCGGGGACGGTCGGCTTTCACTGCTCTGCTTCGGTCGGAACTTCCTGGAAAAGACGATCCGGGTGGGAAGGATCTACTACCTCCGGGCCTTGGTTTCGATCAAGGGGTCGGAGAAGCAGGCTTCCCAGTTCGAACTCCACCCCGCCACCGCCGACGGGGATTTCCCCCCGCAGTTCGGGCAGATCCTTCCCGTGTATCCGCTGCGCGGTTCGCTCACCCAGCGGCTCATCCGGGCGAACGTCCGGCAGGTTCTCGCCCGATGCGAAGCGTTCATCAACGAACTGCCCGAGTCCCTGATGACCGAGCTGGGGCTCATGTCGACCGACGAGGCGATCCGCGCCTACCACTTCCCTCCGGATCTCGACCGCCTCGCCGGGGCGCGCAGGACCCTCGCCTTCACCGAGCTGTTCTACCTGCAGCTTGTCGCCCGGCGAAAACCGAGGACGAAACCGAGCAAGCCGGCGATTCCCGGCGAGCTGGAACTGCGCCTCATCGAGAACCTTCCCTTCGCCCTCACTCACGACCAGCTGGCCGCGTTGAAGGAGATCCGGGAGGATCTTGGCGGGGAGGAGCCGATGAACCGGCTCCTCCAGGGGGACGTGGGCTCGGGGAAGACTCTGGTCGGGTGGATCAGCGCCCTGAAGATCATCGCCGAGGGGGGCCAGGTGGCGTTCATGGCCCCCACCGAGCTCTTGGCCCGACAGCACGCCGAAAGCGGGGCGGCCCTGCTGGAACCCCTGGGTGTCCGCCTCGCGTTCCTCACCGGATCGGTCAAGCCGAAAGAGCGCGGGTATCTGCTGACCGCGCTGAAGCGGGGGGAGATCGACCTGTTGGTGGGAACCCACGCGCTCTTCGGCGAGAGCGTGACGTTCCGGAATCTCCGATACGTGATCATCGACGAGCAGCACCGTTTCGGGGTGGAGCAGCGCCTCTCCCTCCTCGGGAAGGCGATGAAGCCGCATCTGCTTCTGATGACCGCGACCCCGATCCCCCGGACTCTTTCCCTCACCGTCTTCGGATCCCTGAACATCTCGACGCTCCGGACGATGCCCCCGGGACGCAAGCCGGTCATCACCCACCTGGTGAAAGAGGAGAGCAGGATCCGGATGTACAGGTCGGTCGGAGTCGAGTTCACCCGGGGCCATCAGGCGTACTTCATCTATCCCCGGATCGACGACAGCGGGCAGAGCGACCTCCGGGACGTGACGGGCATGTACGAATTCCTCAAGAAGCAATATCCCGGCGTTCCCTCGGCATTGATCCACTCCAAGCTGGACGAGGAGGAGAAGGTCGCGATTCTCGGCGCCTACCAAAGGGGCGAGTTTTCCTACCTCGTCTCCACCAGCGTCGTGGAGGTCGGCATCGACATCCCCAACGCTACATGCATGGTCATCGAGCATGCCGACCGCTTCGGCCTCGCCGCCCTCCACCAGCTACGCGGGCGGGTCGGCCGCTCCGCCCTGCAATCCTACTGCTTCCTCGTCTTCTCCGACGAACTGACCGAGGAGGCGAAGAAGCGGCTGCAGGTGATGAAGGATTCCACCGACGGGTTCCACATCGCCGAACAGGACCTCATCATCCGCGGTCCCGGCGAACTGACCGGACGGGCTCAAAGCGGCTACCTGGACCTTGCCTTCGCCTCGCTCTCGGAGGATCTGGAGCTGATCGAGCAGGCCCGGGCCGCCTCGGATCGGATCCTCCGAATCGACGGGGGCTTCCTGTCCCCGGAGCATGCGGTCATCCGATCCGTCCTCAGCGAAGCCCCGCCCTTCGAAACGGGGCGGAGCGAAGCGTAGGGTCCTCTGGAGCAAATATCCGAAAACCACTAGGATGGACTCATGCGTGTAACAGGAGGCATCTACCGAGGGCGAACGATCGTCTGCCCGCCCGGGGTCATCCGTCCGGCGATGGACCGGATGCGCGAATCGATATTCTCGATCCTCGGAGACCAGGAGGGGACGGCCTGGCTCGACCTCTTCAGCGGAAGCGGATCCATCGGCATCGAGGCCGCCAGCCGGGGAGCGGGTCTTGTCCATCTGGTGGAGCGGGATCGGGGCAAGAAGGAGACGATCATGAAGAACATCGCCTTCGTCGAGAGCCCCATCAAGCTCTTCGTAAGCGACGTCTTCCGATTCCTCGCCCAGGCGAAGATCCCCTACGATGTCGTCTACGCCGATCCCCCCTTCCCGATGGAGGAGAAGATCCGTCTCCTTGAAACCGTCGAACGGAACAGGGTCCTCAAGGCGGGAGGACTGTTCATCATCCACTATCCGGTCGAAGAGAAGGGAACGTGGCCCGAACGGCTCGGGGATCTCCTCTTCACCGATGAACGATCATACGGCCGCAGCACCCTGCGGTTCTACACAAGGAAAGAAGATGGACCACAATGACCCGGTCGCGATCAGCGCCGACAACATCGCACGCGTGCATTTCACCACGTACAGCTTTGAAACCGACAGCCTGGGGGCCGCCCAGACGGCGTTCTACCTGCGCATCGTCCAGGAGGCGGCCGGTCTGCACGCCGCAATGAGGGGCTGCTCGATCATGGACCTGCACGCCGAGGGCAAGACGTGGGTGATCACGAGGAACCGGATCGAGATCTTCGGCTACACCAGGTGGAACGAACAGATCCACGTGGACACCTGGGCCCAGGAGCCGATCCGGCTTCACCTGCCCCGGGTCGTCGAAGGGTACGCTTCCGACGGGTCTCTCCTCTTCCGGGCGCAGACCCTCTGGGCGGTCATCGACCTGAAGAACTCGCGTCCGCTGAGGCCGCAGGAGATGAACGAACGGATCGGCTTGCTGAAGGACCCCTCCCGGAACATCGACATGAACCTCCCCAGGCCGGACATCGATCCTGATTCCCTCCATCGGATGGGAACCTACGCACCGAGGGTGACCTACCTCGATACCGACCGGAATCAGCACATCAACAACGTCTCCTACCTTTCGTGGATCCTCGAGGCGCTGCCGGCGGAGTTCCGGACGGCCTACAAGGTCGGAAGCGCGGACGTGCTCTACCGGAAGCAGACCTTCCTCGAAGACCGGCTTTCCGTCCATACCTATGCGGCCGACGAGAACGGGTACGACGAAGAAACCCCCTCCCTGACCAGCACGATCGTCCGAAAAACGGAGGATGGGGCCGAAGAGGTCGTCTTCACCGCCCGCACCGGGTGGAAGAGGCGGAGCGAGTTCTAGAGGAAGACTTTTCTGAGGACGGGATCCTTTCCCAGGAGCAGGCCGATCTCCTCCTTGACCGGCCGAAACGGTCTCTTGGAGCTCGCGCTGAAGTAGCAGTACACGCATCCCTCGTCCTCTTTGTACCGGGCGTCGCAACTGATGATGTAGCCGCTGGCCCACCCCTCGGC
>JAAZJI010000017.1 GCA_012800465.1 Spirochaetales bacterium | reverse complement strand
GGCTATGAAGTCCTCATCATGAGCGACGACATCGACGACATCGTCGTCAGCCAGCTCGGCTTCTACAAGGAGCTGCCGCTGAAGGCGATCAACAAGAGCGGAGCGGTCGACGACCTGAAGGAAGGGGAGGAGAAGACCAAGGAGAGCAAGGAATCCAAGGCTTTGATCAAGAAGATCAAGAAAGCCCTTGGGAACAAGGTGAAGGACGTCGTGGCCTCCACCCGGCTCGTCGATGCTCCGGCGGTCATCGTGGTCGACGAGAACGACCCGACCGTCCAGATGCAGCAGCTTCTGAAGATGATGGGCCAGGATCAGGGGGAAGAGATCCTTCCGATCCTCGAGATCAACCTCGACGATCCGATCATCAAAAAGATTGAAGCGAGCGACGACAAGGCGTATGTCGAGGACCTTGCCTCCGTTCTTCTGGACCAGGCTCTTCTCTCCGAAGGGGTGATGCCGAAGGATCCGGTCGCGTTCACCCGCAGACTGCAAAGCCTGCTGGCGCGCTGATTCCATCGAACCTGTCAGGGCCTTCGGGCCCTGGCAGTTCGTCAACGGGCACAGGATTCCGTTAAAATGGTGCAGAACTCCTGAGAGTCCTCCAGAATGAACTTGCCGAGGAAGGAGTTCGGCTTATAGCTTCGGCTCCCAAAGAGAAGCGTGATGTACTCATCCGTTGTTTCTATGATGACCCGGACATGTGTTATCTTCTTGTTGGCAAGGGTGTCGTATTGGCGAGTGCATGATACGAGGTTCTCATACGGAAAATGGAAGAAAGAATCTTTAAGAACGATTCCGGCTATCTTCTTTTTCGTATCGAACGCCAGGAGAATCCCTTCATTCAAATCATTGAGATACCCGCGCTGCTCCTCGAAGGAGATTCCATGGCGTTTCATCTCGGTGAGCGCCTTTTGATGCAATTGGTTCAACGTTTGCCGGTATAACGCCTTTCCCTGTTCACTTCGTTTCCTTCCAAACGTGAACGCGTAGAAGTTTACAAGAGTGAAGAGGATGAGGATGACCAGCAAGATATATTGGAAGACCGTCAGTGTGCTCATGAAGAGACAATAGCAATCACGTCTCACCTTTGTAAAGGGTGATCGGTATTTGGATCGTGATCAGGATTCTTATTGTGATTCCCTATCGGAACCCGATGAGGCATTTACCCAAAAAGACACATCTCCACGGAACGAGCATTGAAGTGATCGATTCGTTGAAGCGGATTTCATCGGAAGCCGTGGCATGACGGCAACCATAAACAACCTTCCCGTGTCATCCCTATCGCCATCAGCAGCGCCGATCTTCTTCCGCGCCGGCGAAATGACAGCTCTGAAAACGGTTCTTCCGGCTATTGGTCCGGGTCATAACCCATATCGTGTTTGATATGCTCGTGAATCAACGCTTTACACGCTTCCTTCTCTCCATTTTTGAGGAGGCTCATCATCCGGGCGTGCTGACCGATGTAATATCCCAGTCCATCCTCGGGGAGATTCTGCTGAATCCTCAACATCTGGATCTTCGCATCAAGCCGTTCATAGATCGAGATCAGGGCGGTGTTGTTCGAAGCGGCTACCAAGGCCATGTGGAAAAGGCTGTCCTCTTCAAAGACTTTCGCCCGATCGCCGATGCCGAGCGCGTATTGGCAATTGGCTGCATGGCGTGAGATCGTTTCGACGTGGTCGGCATAGGAAGCCTCGTCGATCGAGTCGATCGCCAGCTGTTCCAAGGCCACTCGGACCGTGGCGATATCATCCGCTTCCGACGAGGTGATGCTGGTTACCGTCGCGAAGGTGCGAGGTCTGATGGTGACCAGCCCGTATTCGGCGAGTCGCCGGATCGCTTCCCTGATCGGGGTGCGTGACACGCCGAACTCCTCGGCGAGGGATTCTTCGGGTATCTTCATGCCCCCTTGGAGTTCTCCCGAGAGAATCTGCTCCTTGAGCAATGTATAGACTTGGTCCGAGAGACTGCTTTGAATGAGTTTGGCCATATTGTATTTCCCTTTCCGACACCTACCAGTGTACTCGGAGAATACGGCAATCGTCAAGAAAGTTGTATACAAAAGACAATACCTGTAGGCATGTCGGATATTCCCATAAATAGCGTGTATAAGCGGAAGTCGTGTTCATAATTTACAGGTGCATTCAGAAAAGATTTGACAAAACAGGGGCGATATGATAAAAATATTGTACACAGTACACAGATATGTGGGTGTATGGAGTGAAGGAGAATGTGGATGAACGGACGGGTAAAGAATCTGCTGACAACTCCGAATCGAACGTTCAACGCCGTTGAACTCGATGCGTTGGCAGCATACTTTCGAACAGTCATTTTTGATATTCTCCACAATCGGGGAACCGGTCACTGGGGAGGAGCCGCTTCGGTGGCCGAGTTTCCGGACCGCTTCTTCAACGTAGGCGTCGCCGAGGCGAACATGATCGATATCGCCGGTGCATATGGCGGATTGAGCGATTCATTCGATGGAGCGAGCCACCAGGCGATCACCGACATCGCGATCATGCGGGCGCTACCGAACATGCAGGTGATCGTACCGTCCGATGCCCGTCAGGCGGAGATGGCGCTCGAGTATGCGTTGAAGCAGGACGGACCGGTGTATATCCGCCTGAACCGCAATCCGATGCCCGATCTTCCGGAAAGCGATGTGCTTCAGACCGTCAGGATCGTTGAAGGCGATGACGTTACGATTGCCGCGAACGGTATCACCGCCAGCTATGCGACGAAAGCAGCCGACCTCTTGGCGAAGGATGGAATCAGGGCTGAAGTGTTCAGCGTTCCGTTCGTCAAACCCTTCGCTTCGGATGCCCTGGTCGAATCCGTCGCCAAGACGAAGCGGATCCTGACCGTCGAAGAGCACGTGCTTTTCGGTGGGTTCGGATCGATGATAAGCGAGCATTTCATGAAAGCCGGAATCTTCTGCGAGTTCGACAGCATTGGCATCGAGGATACTTATACCGAATCGGGGCCGTATGATACCCTTTTGGAGAAGTATGGAATCAGTGCGGAGGCGATCGCCGACCGCGCTCGCGCTCTGATAAAAAAGAAGACAAAGTAAGGAGAAAAGAATATGGATCAGATGAAACGCGCATATGACATTCTACATGACTGGAAAGGAGATTCCTACGTCCACGGTCTTGGAGTTCTCGACCGGGTTGGAAAGCTTGCCGCCAAATACGGGAAGAAGACCCTTCTGGTCAGCAACACCACGTATATGAAGAGTGTTGCGGACAAGGTTGTAGCTTCCTTGGAAGCTGCCGGCATCGAGCTTGCCGGTGGCGTAATCGCCCCCGATGCGAAGCCCAACGCACCGCGGGAAGATGTCTACCGCCTCGAGTCGTATATTCTTCATCACAAGCCCGATTCCATCGTCGTGATCGGTGGAGGATCCGCCATTGATGCCGTCAAGGCGGCGAACGTGCTGGCGACTCTCGGCGCAAAGGTGACACCCGAGATCGACCACTACTTCGGAACCGACGTGGTGACCGGCGAGCTGGCGAAGACCGGAGCGAAACTCCTTCCCGTCATCGCCATTATGACCGCCGCCTCCAGCGGAGCCCACTTGACGAAATACTCCAACATCACCGATCCGGTCGCCGGTCAAAAGAAGCTGATCGTGGACAACGCCATCATTCCGTCCGTTGGCGTGTTTGATTACGAAACGACGGTTTCGATGCCGATGAGCGTTACGATCGACGGCGCGCTCGATGCGATCGCGCATACCTTCGAAGTGTTTCTTGGCGCGAGCGAGGCCACGTACGAGAAGACGAAAGAGCTAGCCGAATGTGCGATCAGCCTGGTCGCCGAGTACGCCAAGGTCCTCGTCGATGATCCGAAAAATCTCAAAGCGCGGGAAGCGATCGGTCTTGCCACCGACCTCGGCGGATATGCGATCATGGTCGGCGGAACCAGTGGTGCCCACCTGACCAGCTTCTCCCTTGTAGACATCGTCGCCCACGGAACCGCCTGCGGAATCATGAACCCCTACTATGCGGTGCTGTATTCCAAGGCGATCCAGAAGCATTTGAAGGTGGTCGGAAAGATTTTCGCCAAGTATGGATTCGGTGATTCCGTCGAGAACCTTGAAGGACGAGAGCTGGCCGTCGCGGTCGCCGAGATGATGATCGCATTCAGCAAGTCGATCAAGGCTCCGACGAAGCTTGAGGATATCCCGGGCTTCTCCGAAGAGCACATCACGCGCGCGCTCGGTGCGGCGAAGGATCCCCAGCTTGAGATGAAGCTCAAGAACATGCCCGTTCCGATGACCGCCGCCGACGTGGACACCTACATGGAGCCCCTTCTCCGGGCCGCCGCATCCGGCGACCTCTCGCTGGTCAAAGCGATGTAAGGAACGACACGGAAGGCAGGGGTTGCACCCTGCCTTGCTTCAATCAGGAAGGGGAAGATCCAATGCAACTTGCAGTAGCGATCGCCGGCGAAGAAGCGATACCGAACGCTTTTGTCGTATTCCGGGGTGTACGGGAATCCATCATAAAGGCCCATGCGTTGGGGTATGACGGGGTTGAACTTGCCTTGAAACGGGCGGATGAGGTGCGCACGAGCGATCTGAAACGATGGCTCCGGGAAAACAGCATGGAAGTGAGCGCCATCTCCACGGGGCAGGTGTTCGCCGCCCGTGGGTTGTACTTCACCGATGAGGACAAGGAGAATCGAAAAGAGCTCTTTGGGACGTTCACGGAGTTCATCGATCTCGCTTCCGAGTTCGGTCAGCTGGTGAACATCGGTCGGACTCGAGGCCCGATCGCCGGTCGAAAGATCAGGCTCGTCCATGAGCTCTTCCTGGATATGGCCTATAGAGTCGCCGATTACGCTGAAACGAAGGGGGTTGAGCTGATCCTCGAGCCGGTGAATCGATACGAGATCGATTTCATCAACAACCTTGATGAATGTTCGGCGATGTTGGATCTCATCGACCGCAAGAATTTCTCGATGATGCCGGACGTGTTCCATATGAACATCGAAGATGCCAGGATAGGAGAGGCCTTCGTCCGGAACGGGAAGTATGTCCGATATGTCCATTTTGCCGATACGAACCGCCATGCCCCCGGTGACGGACACATGGACTGGGATGAGATTTTCGGCGCCTTGAGTGACATCGGTTACGACGGTTGGACTACCGCGGAGATCCTTCCGCATCCCGATCCGGATACCGCGGCAAAGCGGACGGTCAGTTTCCTCCGCCGGCAATACGGTCACCACTATGCATGAGAATCAGGAGCCCTTCGCGGGGCTCTTGCATATCTAGAGGCTTTTCAGAAACTCCAGCATCGCCAACGCGGTCGGCGGACACCCCGCCACACTCTTGCCCAAGCCTTTGGTGCATATCCCGACACCGACCCGGGAGGGATCCCGGACGGTCTTGAAATCCTGTCCGACACAGATCTTCCGATCGAACCTGCTACCGAGCTGGTTCGCTTCATCAAGGCGTTTCAACGCGTGAACGAGGGCTCCGTGGCACGCCGAGCAGGCGCTGCGGCTGTCGATATATTGGTTGAGGTAGATGGCTTTCCCGGTGGGAAGAGACGGAGGGGCGATTTCGCTCGGTTCATTGAGAAAGATGATGTTCGCGAAATCGAGATTCATCGTCCCCACCCCGAACCGTTCGGCAAGCCGGATATACTCGATGTCCTCCGCTTCGAAGCCCATCAGCGAAGCGCCGTAGGTATCACAGAGGACGGAGTCCCGACAGGCGAAGATCCGGTCGGTCCGGACGGGATTGCCTCCTTCTTCAAAGTCCAGATCGCCGTTCAGGCTGTCGACGATGACCAGGTCCGCACTGCGGAAGGCGTTCAGAGCGGCGATCGGCTTGTGAAGGCCCATGGTGTGGGATTGCCGCTTGGACCGCTCCGAGATGCATCCCTTCATGTTCTTGAGGGCGCAGGTCATCGCCGTCTGGCAGTGGCCCTTGAGGACGGGAAGGGAGATGAGGAAATCGGTCTCCATGATCGTCTTGCTCAGATCGATGGGGATTCCCTGAACGGTCCGGGTGACGTAGGCGTCGTCTTTCACATCGACGAGGGGAACGTCGTACGTGTTGCTGATCGCATAGTATCCATTGACCTCGAACGCCCGTTTGGTGGAGTCGCCGACCCAGGCGCTTTCGACGATTGAAATATTGTGGAACCCTCGCTCCTTGAGGTATTCGATGATCGCGATGACGATCTCGGGATGGGTCGTCGCCCCGCCTTCCGGCTTCGCCGCGACGACCAGATTCGGCTTGAGAGCGATCGTGCTCGATTGGGAGGGAATGAGTTTTTCCAGTTTGATCGCGGCAAGAAGGGTCCGAGTCATCTCAAACCCATCTGTACCGTAGAGGTGAAAAATATCGCGTGTGTTCATTGTCCAGAGTGTAAGTCGGGAAGAGCGTCTCCGTCAATCTTTGACGGGATAGATGAGCATCAGTGGTGCCTCGAATATAAGAATTCCACCCTCCTGCCGGAAGATCGTGAAGATTCCGGTGACGATCACGTTCGCTCCCCGTACGATCGACGGGGCGATCGAGCGGCAGTTGCAGGTGATCGGGCCGATCTTCGGGGCCAAGGACGCCTCCGCGGTCTCCGTGGCCGAAGCGATGATCGCTTTCGCCAAGTCGATCAACGCTCCGACGAAGCTGGGCGATGTAAAAGGGTTCACCGAAGCCCGCATCACCCGGACGCTCGCCGCCGCGAAGGATCCCCAGCTGGAGATGAAACTGCAGAACATGCCGATTCCGATGACCTCCGCCGATGTGGATACCTATATGGCGCCGCTTCTTCGGGCCGCGACCGAGGGTGATCTTACGAAGATCAAGGCGATGTAGAAAAGTCGGGGAGGCCGTTTCAGCCTCCCCGATCGGTTATTCCGTCGTGGTGTTCATTTGAGCAACTCGGCGATGTTCGCGCGGACCATCTCTTCAAGCGTTCCTCGGCCACCACGGCCCGGGAGATTGCGCCACGTCACGATCCTGCTTTTGGGGGATACCTCCAAGGCGGGAGGAGCGACGGGATTGTGGATGTTGTCGATGATGATGTCGATCTCGCCCTTGGCGATCTCCGCAAGCTGCGCCGCAGTCAGCGGTGCCGGACCGAACGTTCCGACCACGTTGAGACCGAGATCCTTGGCCAGGTATACCTGCATCGCATGGCAGTAGACGTTCTTCTTGTCCAGGCCCTGTGCCGCCACCTGTCTCCTTCCGTCGAGAATCCCTTCTTCGTAGGTCGCGAAGCGAATCTTGTTTTCCGCTTCGGTTCCGAAGATCGCGGCCAGTTTGGCGCTTTGGACCCGGACGTTTTCGATCGAGTTGTTCGTCTGGATCCGGATGAGGGCGGACTCGTCCTTCTTGAACGTCGTCCCCATCGACTTCATCATCACCTCGTATCCGGCGTAGAGGAAGTACTCGGCGTCGTTGATCTTCTGGACATCGCCGACGGTGATCTCGTACTCCGGAGGGTGGGTCATCGTCGCCGGGGCGATGAAGTCGACGTTGTCGACACCGGCGATATCGGCGAACGCCGCGGTCCACGCGGTCGAAGCGACGACCGTGGATGCGGGTTTTTCCTGAGCGGCTTGCGCGAAGAGGCTGAAGCTCAACAGCGCTGCAAGGACCAGAGCGACGATTTTTTTCATATTCAACTCCTTTTCTTGAAGGTCGGTATCGGATAGAGGATCGCCGAAAGCAGGGCGATCGTCCCGCTCGGGGGCATGTCGGTGTAGATCGCAAGCAGGTAGCCGAAGGTGGAAACGAAGAAGCCGATGATGCACGCCGAAAGGACGAGTCGCTTCAACGATTCGCTACGCTTCGAGGCGACGAGAACGGGAAGGATCAGCAACGCATCGATCAGGAGCGCCCCGAGAAGCTTCATCGCCAGGGCGATGACGAGGGCGATGAGCGTCACCATGAAGGTGTGATGGAAGCGGACGTGCATTCCCAGCGAGGAGGCGATCTCCTGGTCGAAGAAGAGGGCGCTGATCGTACGGAAGCTCATAAAGATGTAGAGGACGATGATGAGCGCAAGGGCGACCAAGGCGGCGATGTCGGTCCAGGTGAGGGCGAACGGCGAACCCCAGAGAAGTTGGAGGGTGTCCTTCGCCGGAACGTCCCAGATGTGCATCACCAGCGAGGCGGCCGCCATCGTGAAGACCATCGCCGTCGCGCTGGAGAGCCCGAACCCGAAGCGGGTGTCCCCGGTGAGCCTCAGCATCAGAAGCACCAGGATGAGGTTCAGCACCACGCTGATCGCAAGGGTGTTCATTTCCAACGCCAAGGAGATCGCTCCGGCAAGAATCACCCCGTGCATCAGCATGTAGCGCATCGGAATCAGATTGAGCCGGAGGACCATGACCCCGGTGGCGGGAAAGGCGAGGCCGGCGATCGCCATCGCCAAAAGGCCGCGGGCGACCGGGGCGAGGGTGAGGGCGAAAAGGAAGTCATTCATGATCACCTCCCAGACGGAGAATCTCCCAGCCAAGCTCCTCTTCCAGCTCCTTGTCATGGGTGACGATGATGATCGTCGGCATCTCGGCAAGGGTGAGGGAGTGGAGCAGACCGACCAGCGTGGTCCGGCTTTTCGCATCCAGAAACGAAGTGGGCTCATCCAGCAGGAGAAGGCGGGCTTTCTGACAGAGGGTCCGGGCCAGCGAGACGCGCTGGCGTTCGCCGCCGCTTAAGCTGAAGAAGTTCCGGGAGCCCAGATGGGCCGAAGCGGTTCTTCGAAGCGCGGTATCGATCTCCCACGCCTGTCGTTCCCTGGAAAGGTTCGGGTCGACCGCCATCGCCACGACCTCCCGCGCGGAGACGGGAAACTGCTCCTGGGTCTGCTGCTGCTTGATGTATCCGATCGTCCGGGGTGGAAGCTCGCCCGGTTTCCTGCCGTCGATCCCGATTGTTCCCGAGGTGGGAACCAGTCTGCCGAGCAGCAGGTTGATCAGGGTGGTTTTTCCCATCCCGTTGTCCCCCTGGATGATGAGGCGACCTCCTTCGGGAAGGGAGAAGCTGAGATTCTCGAACAAGGGTTCGCTGTTCGGATAGGAAAAGCCGATTTCCGTCACCTCGACGCGGACTCCCCGGACCAGGTTCGCCCGCCGCTTGAGGATCCGGTAGATCTCATCCTCATCGTCGATCTTTTTGAGCAGGTTCTCGGTTTGACATGCAAGCTTTTCAATCTTTTTCTCCCAGGAGACTTCGATTCCGTTTCCCCGGTAGTACTCGACGGCCGGATCGCTCACCAGGTCGATGTGGGCCCTTCGCACTCCAAGCCGCCTCTGAAGAACCGCAGCCGCTTTTCCTGCGGCGCTGTCGTGAACGGACAGAAGATCCCGGGGGCCTTCATAGGTCTTGAGGAACTCCTCGAGCGCGAAGAGGGGGTGGAGCCAGTGGCCCCGATGGGTAAAGATCGGATCTTCCCCGTCATACACGGCCAGTGAGAGACCTTCTTCAAGGGGTTGTCGATATCGAGACACACGATCCTCCAACGAAAAAGCCATGAACGCAAAGAAGGAACGATCGTTCCTTGCCTTCATGGCTCTTGGGGCTCCTTCACGGAGCGGTTGAGTCGAGTGTAGCGTTCTTAGCGGGAGCGGTCAACCAAGTACGCGGCAAGTTCGGCGACCGCCCCCTCGATCATCTCCTTGGCGGAAAGCTCCTGCTTGCCGACGATCGAGACATTGCACTTGGTGATGGGAAGCAGGATCTTGTGGGCGGGGCTTTGTCCGACCGCGACCGCCATCGCCGGGGTGATCTCCCCGTGCAGCGAATCGGCGGCGAGAAGCCCGATCGGTCCGATGATCACCTCGCTTTTTCGACACGCCACCAACACCGGATTCTCCCCGCTTGCCGCTGCATCCGCTCCGCTTCCCAGCATCGCGCTGGCGGCGAG